>DASSDE010001213.1:0-4250 GCA_035697365.1 Kribbella sp.
GGACCGTGGGCTGCTGGACGTCAACGGAACGGTGCGGACCGAGCCTGTCCTTTGTCACCAGCAGGTGCAGGACTACGTCGAAGGGTTCCATTCGACGTCGAGCCTGGCGCGCGACCTGATGGCGCCGGAGGAGGCTGCTGATTTCGACGCGCTGGTCGAGGAGGCGGTCCGCCCGTACGCGACGGACGGCGTACTGGAGCTGAAGGTCCAGGCCGAGATCAGCTGGGGCCGCCCCAAGCTCCCGCACTAGTGCCCCGCGTCGCGCCAGCAGCACGGGCCAGCAGATACACCTGCTCTGGAGTGCTCTGGGTGAGCCGCGCGGCGAGCTCGTACGCCTCCCGGGCAGCTGCTCCGTCGCCGGCCAGCTCGAGCAGATGTGCCCGTACGGCCGCCAGCCGATGATGACCCTGAAGCGCGGCGTCCACGTCGTCGAGCAGTGCCAGCCCGGCCTGCGGACCGTGCACCATCGCGACCGCGACGATCCGGTTCAGCGTCACCATCGGCCCGGGCGCGGTCGACTCGAGGAGTTCGTACAGCATCAGGATCTCGCGCCAGTCGGTCTCGCCGGCTTCCGCAGCGGAGTCGTGCACCGCGGCGATCGCGGCCTGCAACTGGTAGGGCCCGACCGGCGCGGAGCGTAACGTCGCCTCGATCAACTCGGTGCCCTCTGCGATCGCCGCCGCATCCCACACCGACCGGTCCTGCTCCGGCAACGGCACCAGCGCACCGTCCGCGGTCGTCCGCGCCGGTCGCCGTGCGTCGGTCAGCAACATCAGCGCCAGCAGTCCCGCCACTTCACCCTCAGCCGGCAACAAAGCGAGCAGCTGGCGCGTCAGCCGGATCGCCTCCACAGACAGCTCGACGCGGTGCAGCGAAGGACCGGACGACGCGGTGTAGCCCTCGTTGAAGATCAGATACAGCACATGCAGTACGGCGGCCAGCCGCTCGGGCTGCTCGGACGCCGGCGGCATCGCGAACCGCGCGTCCTGCAGCTTCGCCTTCGCCCGGCTGATCCGCTGCCCGATCGTTGCCTCTGGCACCAGGAATGCCCGGGCAATCTCGCCGGTCGTCAGCCCGCCGACCGCACGCAGCGTGAGCGCCACCTGGGACTGCGGCGTCAGCGCCGGATGGCAGCACAGCATCAGCAACGTCAGCGAGTCGTCCTCCGACGACGGGGGATCCGGGGGAGACCAGGACGCGACGGTCTCCTCCCGTCGCGTACGGGCCGCCTCGTTCCGCAGTACCTCGATCCGGCGCCGGGACGCGACCGTGATCAGCCAGCTGCGCGGATTCACCGGTACGCCTTCGCTCGGCCACTGCAGCGACGCGGCCAGCAGGGCCTCCTGTACGGCGTCCTCGCACGCGTCGAAGTCGCCGTACCGGCGGGTCAGCGCCGCCAGTACCTGAGGTGCCTGCTCGCGCAGCAACTCCTCGAGCATCACATGTACGCACCGAGGTCGCGGACCGGACGGATCTCGACGACGCTGAACGGTGCCTCCGGGATCAGCGCGACGATCTCCGCCGCGCGGTCCATCGAGTCGCAGTCCAGCAGGTAGAAGCCGGCCAGTTGCTCCTTCACCTCGGCGAACGGGCCGTCGGTCGTCAGCGGCCTGCCGTCGCGGACCAGTACCTGTTTGGTGAGCGCCGGGTCGTCGAGCGATTCGGACGCGATCAGTTCGTCGTCCTTCGCGAGGGCCTCGTGGAGGGCGGCGTACCCGGCCATGCCCTCCTGCTTCTGCTCGTCGGTCAGCGAGTCCCAGACCGCACGGGACTCGGGGTTGCCGTAGATCAGCACCAGGAACTTCATGCGCCCAGCGTAAGAGTCACCCTTGGGTATCGATCCGTGCCTGCCCCCGGTACGCCGGACGCAAACCTGTCGGCATGCCCCAGTACAGTTACGACGGGTATCCAGGGTGGACAGCACAGTGGACAACAGGGTGGACAGAGGGAGGGGTCGCGTGCCGGACTTGGAAGTGTCCGACCGGGTGTGGACGATCCCGAACGCGCTCAGCTTCCTGCGGTTGCTGGGGGTGCCGCTCTTCTTGTGGCTGGTCCTCGGCCCGCAGGCTGACGGCTGGGCGTTGCTGGTGCTCGCCGTCTCCGGGTTCACTGACTGGGCGGACGGCCAGATCGCCCGCCGGATGAACCAGACCAGTCGCCTCGGCCAGATGCTCGACCCGGTCGCCGACCGGCTGTACATCTTCGCGACCGTGATCGGCCTGGCGCTGCGCGACATCATCCCGTGGTGGCTGGCGATCGCGCTGCCGTTGCGGGACGTGCTGCTCACCCTCACGCTGCCCGCCCTGCACCGCCGCGGCTTCAACGCGCTGCCGGTGCACTTCCTCGGCAAGTCCGCCACCTTCTGCCTGCTGTACGCGTTCCCGCTGCTCCTGCTCGGCGACGGCGACAGCACCCTGAACCTGCTCGCCCGCGTGTTCGGCTGGGCGTTCGCGATCTGGGGTACCGGTCTGTACTACTGGGCCGGCGCGCTGTACTTCGCGCAGCTGCGACACCTGGTCCAGACCGTGAAACCGATCAAGGACTCGGCCGGGTGACCCAGCACGCCCCTCAGCAAACGACTCAGCAGACGACCCCTCGGCGCGTCGACGCGTCGATGTCCCTGCTGAACAACCTGATGGCGCACCCCATCGACGAGGGGTACGCCGTCGCCGCCAAGACCCGCTCCGGTCAGGGCGGCAAGCAGGTCCGCTCCCGGCACCGGGTGATGCTGGTGGTCGCCGCGGCTGTCCTCGGCTTCCTGCTCGCGGTCGCCGCGGCGCAGAACTACCGCAGCGCCCCCGCCGCAGAGAAGCAGCGCAACGAGCTGATCGACCGCGTCAACCAGGCCGACGGCCGGCTGACCGACCTGCGCAACCACCAGTCCCAACTGGCCGACGAGGTCCGTCGGCTGCAGGCGAGTGGACTGAGCAACGACAGCGCAGGCACCGCCCTGCAGCAGAAGCTCGACGACCTCGAGCTGCAGACCGGCGCGATCGCGGTCACCGGGCCCGGGATCAAGGCGGTCATCGACGACGCCAAGAACGCCGACGACAAGGAAGGCCGGCTGCTCGACGTCGACCTGCAGCAACTGGTCAACGGCCTCTGGACGGCCGGCGCGGAGGCGATCTCGGTGAACGGCCACCGGCTCACCTCGCTGACCGCGATCCGCGGCGCGGGCAGTGCCATCACCGTCGACTACAGTTCGCTGACCCCGCCGTACACGGTGCTCGCGATCGGGGACACCGCAACCATCCCGGCCCGGTTCGCGCAGAGCTCGGGCGGGCAGTGGGTGCAGTACCTGGTGAGCAACTTCGATGTCCGGATGACGATCACGACGGAGGATTCCTTGCTGGTGCCGGCCGATGCGACGATCGCGTTGCGCTACGCGAAGGTGAGGCCGAGATGATCGCCGTCCTCGGCCTGGTGATCGGTGTCGTCGTCGGCCTCCTGGTCGCGCCCGACGTACCCGACTGGGCACAGCCGTACCTGCCGATCGCGGTGGTGGCCGCGCTGGACGCGGTGTTCGGGGCGCTGCGCGCGTTCCTGGACGGGATCTTCGACGACAAGGTGTTCGTGGTCTCGTTCGTCTCCAACGTGCTGATCGCGGCCCTGATCGTCTACCTCGGCGACCAGCTCGGCGTCGGCTCGCAGCTGTCCACCGGCGTCGTGGTGGTGCTCGGGATCCGGATCTTCACCAACATGGCCGCGATCCGGCGGCACATCTTCCGGGCCTGATCATGAGCGAAGACACCCCAGACCCCAAGCGGGACGTCAAGCCGGACGCCGAACCTGAGTCGACGGCTGCGTCGGGCCAGCCCGACGTCCCGACCCCGATGCCGACGCCCAAGAAGCGGACGCCGAACCTGGCGCTGCGGCGGCTGAAGGCCGGGTTCAAGCCGTCCCGCGGGCAGGCGATCGTCGCGGTCGTGCTCGCGCTGGTCGGCGGCGTCGCGGTCGTCCAGGTCCGGGTGAACCGCGCCGACGACGGGTACCAGAACGCCCGCCGCGAAGACCTGATCGCGATCCTCGACGGCCTCGGGCAGAACACCCGCCGACTGGAGAGCGAGATCGCCGACCTCGAGGAGCGGAAGAACTCGCTGTCCTCGAGTGCCGACAAGGCCCAGACCGCCCGCGAACAGGCCGAGGCCCAGATCCGTACCCTCGGCATCCTGGCCGGCACCATGCCCGCGGTCGGCCCGGGGGTCCGGATCACGCTGAACGACCCGCAGGGCAAGATGACCTCGAGCAAC
>DASSDE010001214.1:0-3193 GCA_035697365.1 Kribbella sp.
CGCGTCGTACTGACCGGCCTCGGCGTCTTCACCCTGGCGTCGCTGCTCACCGGACTCGCTCAAGGCCCGGAGGTGCTGCTGGCCGGCCGCGTCGCGCAAGGCATCGGCGCCGCCATGCTCTCGCCCGCCGCCCTGTCCGTCGTCACCAAGACGTTCGACGGCGACGAACGGAACAAGGCCCTCGGTATCTGGTCCGCGATGGGTGGTGGCGGCTCCGCGATCGGCGTACTGCTCGGTGGTCTGCTCACCGCGGGCCCCGGCTGGCAGTGGGTGTTCTACATCAACCTGCCGATCGGCGTGATCGTGTTCGCGCTGCTGATCCGGATGCTGCCCGCCGACCAGCCGAGCGAGCAGCAGGGTCGCCTCGACGTACCGGGTGCGCTGCTCGTCACGGCCGGCACCGGTACGGCGATCTACGCGCTCATCAACGCCGGCGACCGCGGTTGGCTGTCCGCCGCGACTCTCGGGACCCTGGCCGGTGCCCTGGTCCTGTACGGCATCTTCGCCTGGGTGCAGCGCACCGTGCGATCGCCCTTGATGGACCTTCGGATCCTGACTCGCCGACCCGTTGCCGCAGGCACCTTTATGTTGCTGGTCGGGACCGCGCTGATGATCTCGGTGTTCTTCCTCGGCTCGTTCTACCTGCAGCACTTCCAGCAGTACGGGGCGCTGCGCACCGGTCTGCTGTTCTTGCCGGTGGCGGTCGCCGCGATCGTAGGCGCCCAGGTCGCGGGCAGGCTGGTCGGGACGATCGGTGCGCGGGCGGTCGCGATCGCCGCGTTCCTGCTCGCCGCGATCGGCGTCGCCGCGCCTGCAATCTGGGACGGAACGGTCGCGATCGTGACCGGGATGACGGTCGGGACGATCGGGCTGGGTGCCGTGTTCGTGGCGGCGTCGACGACGACGTTCGCGCAGATCGACTACCGCGAAGCAGGGCTGGCCTCCGGGATCCTGAGTACGTTCCACGAGTTCGGTGCGTCGCTCGGAGTCGCGGTGGTGTCGAGTATCGCGGCCGCGAGCCTGGCCGGGACCGTGTCGTCCGGCTTCGCCCGGGGCTTCACGTTCGCCGCGATCCTGGCCGCGGTGGCTGCCGTTGCGATGCTGATCGTCGTACCGTCGTTCAAACCTGCGAGGGGAGCGAGTCATGCCCACTGAGATCCGCCGCGCGGTGGTCGCGGATGCGGAGACGGTGCTGACATTGATGGGGGAGCTGGCCGAGTACCAGGACCAGCGCCAGTACGTGACTGCGAGCGTGCCCGACTGGCAAGGGTTCCTCGCGCGGGACGAGGTGATCGTGCTGATCGCGGAGGTCGACGAGACACCGGCGGGGTACGTCTCTGCGCTGCGCCGACCGTACCTGTGGGTGGGCGGCGATCAGCTCGCGCTCGACGATCTCTATGTCCGCGCGCAGTTCCGCGACGGTGGTGTCGGACGTCAACTGATGCTGGCGCTCGCTCGTCTTGCGCTTCCGGACCGGCTCCCGATCGGCTGGGGGCTACGCCTGGAGAACGAGGGCGGGTACCGCTTCTACGAACGGCTCGGCGCTCGGCTCGTCACGAAGACCCAAGCATCCTGGTCGCCGGACGCCTACGAGCGTCAGCTGAGCGAGTAGGTCGCTGCGATCGGCAGGTGGTCGGACGCGAAGCTCAACGGGACCGATGCGGCGGTCGGTGTCAGCTGCGCACTGTGCAGCTGGTAGTCGATCCGCCTGACCGGCAACGGCGCCGGGCTGGTGAACCCGAGCCCGAACCCCTTCTGCGGCCAGGTGTCGGTCCAGTGCGTCGTCAGCGTCCTGACCTCGGTCGACGTCGGTACGGCGTTCAGATCGCCGACGAGCAAGGTGGCCTCGGGAGCGTCCTTGAGCAGCGCGATGATCGCGTTCACCTGCTCGACGCGCTCGCCGTCGTTGATCGTCGTCAGGTGCGTGTCCGCGAAGCGCAGCGGCGTACCGTCGACGTCGATCAGGGTCTCTAGCAGGCCGCGCTGTTCACTGCCCGCGTGCAGCGGCAGGAGTGAGTTGCGGGAGTCGACGATCGGGTACTTCGAGAGTACGAGCGTCCCGTACTGGCGACGCGGCTTGCCCGGCGCGGCCGGATCCCAGTCAAGGTTGGCGGCGAAGACGTAGTTCATCTTCAGTCGCGCCGCCAGCCACGCCGGCTGGTTCTCCCAGTTGCTGCGGGCGTCGAAGTACTTGTCGACCTCCTGCAGCCCGACGACTCCCGCACCGGAGGCCTCGATGGTCTTCGCAACCCGTTCGAGGTCGAGCACGCCGTCGACGCCGGCGCCGTGATGGATGTTAAAGGTCAGTGTCTTCACGGTCGTGGCTTCCGTTTTCGCGTCGGCGGTCAAGGGGGACACCACGAGTAGTAGACAGCCGGCCAGTGCGGCAAACATCCCCGATCGACGCATGCCCGCAGTATCACCGGACGCCGGGGTCAGTTTCACCATCCCGAAAGCAAGGAAACGAAGCACTTTCCGGAACGTCATGGCGGGACCACGGCGCGCTTCCTACCGTGAGTCCTGTGCGAAGAAACGTCCCGCCGCAGCTGTACTTCATCGTCAGTGCCGTGTTCCACTACCTGGGCCCGGCGCTGGCCGTACTGCTGTTCACGCGCATCGAACCGCTCGGCGTCGCATGGTTGCGGATCGCGTCAGCCGGCCTGATCTTCGCGGCCTGGCGACGCCCGTGGCGTGCTTGGCGGATCCTGGACACGCGCACCCGCCGCCTGGCCGTCGGATGGGGAGCTGTCCTCGCGCTGATCCTCGCCGTCGCCGGCGTGTACCTCCTGACCGATATCCGCCTCTCACACGACTGGATCGGCCTGCTGTGCACTGCACTCAACGCGCTGCTGTTCGCGGCGTACGTCGTCCTCGGCCACCGGGTGTCGCGCGCGGCCGGACTCCGGCGTATTGACGGTCTTGCGCTGGCGATGGGCACGGCGACGGTGCTCGCGCTACCTGTCGGCGCGTGGGCTGCCGTTCCGGCGTTCCGGGACTTGGGGTTGCTGGCCGCCGCGGTGGGCGTCGGGGTGTGTTCGTCGGTGATTCCGTACGTCGCGGATCAGCTCGCGATGGCGCGGCTGAAGCGGTCGACGTTCGCGCTGATGCTGGCGTTGCTGCCCGCCACGGCGACGGTGATCGGTGCCGTCGTCCTGCGGCAGATCCCGCAGGTTGCCGAATTGGTAGCGGTGGC
>DASSDE010001215.1:0-3349 GCA_035697365.1 Kribbella sp.
ACCGGGCTCGCGTTGTCGACGGCCGCAGCCGCTGTGGAGCCGCCGCGGTTCCTGTTCATGGACGGGACAGACTCGTCGCCGGCTGTTGCTGAGGGCAAGGACGCGTTGGTGCAGGTGCTGCGTCAGCTCGGCTGCGAGGTCGAGACCGTCGACAAGCACGACGACATCGCGCCCCGGTTGTTCGCGCTGCGGGATGCGATGCGCGAAGGGCAGGATGCATCGACGTACCTGCTCGGCTTCGGGTTCCACGGCGTACCGCGGATGCAGATGCACGCCGAGGGGTACTTCGAGAGTCCCGCGAACGCGCTGCAGGACATCGTGCGGGACGGGCCGGCGCAGGGCCTGATCACGTACGGCTGGTGGAACCGGCTGCACGTCTGCACCGAGCAGCTCGGGTACGGGCGGGGCAATGTTGCGACGCACTTGTTCCTCCGGCACCCGCAGGACGGCGTTCGCGCGGTCGCCGGGCCGCTCGTTCGATGGCCGTCCGAACCGCATCGGGCCTTGTTGTGGGACGGTCTGCATCCTGAGGCGCAGGTTGTCGTACCGTTCGCCGCGCTGCGGTCGGACGAGGTGGATCGTGCGCTGGAGTTGGTACGGCGATGAAGACCGAAGAACAACAGTGGTCCGAGTACGTTCGCGCGCTGCGGACCGTCGCGATGGCGCGGACGGACGCTCAGCAGGCACAGGACCGGGTGACTGCGCACAAGACGAAGGCCGAGGCGACCGCGGCCGCCGAGGCCGACGCGATGGCCGAGCGCGGGCGGAAGCTGCAGACCAGGCTGAATGCGCTCGCCGAGAAGGCGGCCCAGAGTCTGGAACGCGCCGGTCTGCCGGCGGAGGGCAAGCGTGCCAACCACACGCTGCCGGAGATCCGCGCGCTGAACGACATCGAGACCGTCGCGGCCAGGATCACCGAGCAGCTGTCGGAGTCGGTGGACCAGTTGGAGGACCTGCG
The DNA here is from genome assembly GCA_035697365.1 of Kribbella sp. Lineage (GTDB taxonomy): Bacteria > Actinomycetota > Actinomycetes > Propionibacteriales > Kribbellaceae > Kribbella. Next base: position 959 of record DASSDE010001215.1, read on the forward strand.
GACCAAGGCCCGGTCGCTCCAGGAGCTGCGCAAGCGGCGTACCATCAGCGCGGTTCTGGCGCTGGTCGGGTTCGTGCTGGTGTGGGTGCTCAGCGGATCGTTCCTGGCCGGAGTCGAGGCCGCGGCGATCGCTGCTGTCACGATGCTGGCCGCCTCCCGGGTGCTCGGGCTGCCGCGGTTGCCGGTCGCGCGCTGGTGGGGCTGGGGCGGGGCCGCTCTGGTCTTCGTACTGATGGCTGCCGGGCTGCCGTGGTGGATCGGGATCCTGGTGCCGGTCGTCGTGGCGGGGACGGCGATCGTGCTACCGAAGAAGCGCAACTAGTTTGGGAGTGTGTTGAGGTGTCCGACGTACTGCGGCTCAAGGAACAGCTGCATCAGGTCTCGATGGAGGCCAAGCAGGCAGCGGGCGGGCTGGCCGGGTTCAAGCTCCGGTTCACGCAGCACAGCCAGCTCGTGGAGAGCCTGATCGCGGGCACCGCCACCGGCATCGACCGCGACATCACCGAGATCCTGGAGGCCGCGGGCAAGGCGGTGGAACAGGCCGCTGAGGCGCTCGAGATCGCGTCCGCCGGCTGCAAGAACTACGCCGACCAGATCTGACGGTTCTGAGGGCGCCGGGATGCCGTCGGAGTTGCAGCGGGTCGCGCGTGGGTTGGTCGACTGTTTCGACGAGATCCCGCGGGTGGTCGAGCAGTTGCTGCGTACGGCGGCCCGGTGCCGGGAGAACGCGCAGGTCGCGCTGATCGCGTCGCGTGGTCAGGCGACGGTTGCCGCGCAGCAGCTCGATGCAGCGGCGCGGGCATGTGAGGCGGCCGCGCACTTCTTGTCGATGGCTCCGCCGAAGGCGCGTGGTTGGGCCGAGGGGCTGCTCGGTGACGGCGGTCCGTCGACGAACAGGCCGTCGTCGAACTCGGCCGATCGGAACAAGCTGGCCGGCGTGGAGATCCGTACGAGCCGCCTCACCGCGACGTACGAGGACCTGGAAGTTGCCGAGGACAACGAGCCGCCGCTGATCACAGTCGCTCGGAAGGCCTTCGAGAAGTACCGCAAGACCCGCGAGAAGGACGACGAGAACCAGGACCCCCAGGAACCCCTCGAAGTCGAGATCACCATCACCGAATCCGGCGTAATCCTCCTCGAGGAACGCGACAAGAAAGAAGAGCAGAAGCGCGCCAAACGCCTAACCCGCGACTTCGAACTAACTCCCGACCGCGACGAGGACGAGGACGAGGGCCGCGCCGAGCCGGTGGAGCGGGATGAGAAGGAGGAGGAGAAGCGCGTCGAACGTCTCACGCGCGATTTCGAGTTGACACCGGATCGCGACGACGACGAGGACCGTCCCGAGCCCGAGGAGCGCGACGAGAAGGGTGAGGCGGAGCGGGTTGAGCGGTTGAGCGGTGACTTTGGGATTGGGGTCGATCTGGAGGAAGCGGTCAGCGCGCTTCTCGACTCGATGCCGGAAGAGCAGAAGTGGCAACACGCCACGATCACGATCACCGCGAACCGCGCCGACGCCACCTTTGACCACCCCGAGCGGCCCCGCCACCGGCCGCCGGCTGACCTGGATCTGGGCCGGGAGATCGGCAGCTCACAGGACATATAACCCCAGCCCGACCCACCCCGCACCGCCGCCGGCATTTCAGTGGTTCACCTCTGAAGTTGCCCCTTCGCCGTCTGCCTGCGCGGGGGGAAGGGGCAACTCGCGAGGTTAACCACTCATGTTGAGGGTTCTCTGCTGGTGTGCGAACGAAGAACCCCCAACAGCAGCGGATGTCCACCCGTGTGACGCATGTGCGGGCGCGCGCCTGCCGGCCCCTCAACTTGCCGGCCTTGACGCGTCGGACTGCCGGTCCGCGTACTGCCTCAGGTTTCGTCGAGTCGTGGATTATGGCGGCCGATTGCCGCCTCGATCCACGACTCGGCGAACGGGGTCCAGCCAAACGCCACGATTCGACGCCATGGGAGGGTGACGGGTGCTGGGCAGGCGCTCGTGAGTTTGTACGCCGTCGACAGAGAAGGGCCAGGACCGCGGCGTTGACAAAAGGAGGGCGGAAGGCGGGATCAGGATCCGACTCACCACCACCTGTCGCACCACCGCGAACCGCGCTGACGCCTCCTTCGACCGCACCGAGCCGCCCAGCCACCGACCACCAGGTGACCTGCACCCAGCGCTGCCGGGGGACGGGTATTTACGGGCTGTGAGATTTTTCGCTGAAGTGGCGTCATGAACCGTGCGGAGGCCCGTCACTTCCTGTGAACCCATCCCCACAGGGAAGTGGAAGTGATTGACGTGAAGGGTTGGCTTGCGAGGTCGCTGATGGGATCCGGCTCGACTCGGTGCCGGGTGTATTGAGATGGGCGACGATGGTGATCCGCACCCGGCTGTGGTCC
>DASSDE010001216.1:0-3416 GCA_035697365.1 Kribbella sp.
GGCCAGCATCGAGCCGATCACGAACGCGACGATCGCGAGCTGGACGAGCAGCTTCTTGCTGATCAGGTCGGACAGCTTGCCCCAGACCGGCGTCGACACGGTCATCGCGAGCAGGCTGGCGGTGACCACCCAGGTGTACTGCGTCTGGGATCCCTCGAGGTCCGCGATGATCGTCGGCAGCGCGTTGCTGACGATCGTGGAGCTGAGAACGGCGGTGAACAGCGCCGCGAGCAGCCCGGCGAGGATCTCCAGGATCTCCCGGTGCGAGAGCTCCGGGTTGCCGGCCGACGGCGGCGCAGGCGGCGGCGGTGTTGCCGGTGAGGTCTCCGGCTCGGCGTACCGGGATCGATAGCGGCGCGCGGCGGCGTCAGGAGGTGTGGCGCCGGGTGGGGTGGTGCCGGGAGGTGTGGCCGGCGTGGTCTGGGTGGCTGACATCAGCTTCCGTTTCGTACGGCGGGAACGCATCGACCGGGGCAGTGGCGTGCACTGCCCCGAGGCGGAAACGGCTGACTTGGGTCCTCACCCAGCCCGAGTATTTGGTTGCAACTACCAACTTTAATCCCGCGCTGTCAGCAACTCGTCACCGGGAGGCGTCAAACGGACATCGGATGAATTATGAGACGGATACTTCTCGGAACACGATTTCCCGGTTACGATCCGGTGCTTGTTGAGCAATCAACACACCGGTCTCCGGCGGAGCTGTCAGGGCCCGCCGGAGACCCTTCAGCCAACCCTCAGCCGAACGCTGAGACCAGCTCGTCGACGCAGCGGCCGTCGGCCGTGACCAGCTGGCCCGGCGCACTCAGCGCAGGTTCGAACGGACCCATCCAGAGCGCACCCTCGGCGGGTGCGCACGCTGTCCCGTAGACGACGGTCCAGGCCGGCGCCCCGGTCGACATCTCGACGATCGCGGCCTCGAGATCGTCCGCCGGCCGTCCGATCGCCGGCTCGAATCCGGCGGCTCGGCAGGCCACCGTCAGCTCGTCGCGCAACCAAGGATCGGAGGGCAGTCGCAGCGGCAATCCGGCCAGGTCGATCAGCTTGATCCCGTCGTCGCGCCGGTACTCCATGGGCAGCAGAACCGACAGCGGATCGCGCCACAACTCGACGACCTGCAGGTCGGCCGCCGCCACCTCGCCGCGGACGAACGCGACGTCCAGCTCTCCCGAACGCAGCGCAGTCAGACACTCGGCCGTCGACGCGGAACTGATCTGCACCTCGAGATTGGGCGTCCGGACGCGGAGCGTGCTGAGGCCGCGTTCGAGACGATCCCGGAGGCCAGGAGCGGTACCGATCCGGAACAGGCCGTCCCGGCCGGAGGCGAGGTCTGCGGCAACCTCCGACGCCTGGTCCGCCGCGGCCAGTACGGCGCGGGCCTCGCGGAGCATCCGCTCACCGTCGCCGGTCAGGCGGACATGCCGCGAGGACCGATCGAGGAGCCGGAGCCCCAGTTCGCGCTCGAGCCGGGCGACCTGCTGGCTGACCGCGGGCTGGACGATGTTCAGTCGCTCGGCGGCCCGCCCGAAGTGCAGTTCCTCGGCGACCGTGACGAAGTACCGCAGCTGCCGCAGCTCCATCGGGCCCCTCCGGCGATCACGATTCCTTATCGCTGCACAGCGTAACTGCGTCTGGGTCGGCGGGCCCCGGAACCGTTGACTGGTGGACATGAGGATCGGACTGTGGATGGACGAAGAAGGCCGCAGCATTCCCGAGCTCGGCGCCGCCGCGAAGGCCGCCGAGGACGCCGGGATCGACCGGATCTGGTTCAGCCAGCGGCTCGGCTGGGACGCGTTGACGCTGATCGCCGGCGTGGCTCCGTACACAACGAGCGTCGAGTTCGCCGTCGGCGTGGTGCCGGTGTACCCGCGGCATCCGTTGGCGCTGGCCGCGCAGGCGCTCAGCGTTCAGGCGCTGATCGGCAACCGCCTGACGCTCGGGGTCGGCGCGAGCCACCCGCATATGGTGGAAGGAATGCTCGGGCAGTCGATGGAGCGTCCGGCGGCGTACGTACGCGAGTACGTGGAGGCGCTCGGGCCGCTGCTCGCCGGTGAACCAACCGACTACGCCGGCGAACGCCTGACGGCCCGCGGCCAGATCACCATTCCGGGCACCGAGGCCCCGGAACTCATCCTCGCCGCGCTCGGGCCGCGGATGCTGAAGACCGCGGGCGAGCTGACCGCCGGTACGACGACCAGCTGGGCGGGGCCGGACGTGATCGAGAGCTTCATCCGTCCGACGATCGACCAGGCAGCCGCCGCGGCGGGGCGGCCGCAACCACAGGTGATCGCGGGCGCCACGGTCGTGGTCACGGACGATGCCGACAGCGCCCGCGACTGGATCGCGACGAACTACGGAGCGGCCGGCGGCATGCCTGCGTACCGGGCCGTGCTCGATCGCGGCGGCAATGCGGGCCCCGAGGACACCGCGGTGCTCGGGGACGAGGCGGCGGTGGCGAAGCAGCTCCAGCAGTTCAAGGACGCCGGTACGACCGAGTTCCTGTTCTGTCCGGTCGGCACCGAAGCTAGCCGGGAACGCACGATCCGGTTCGCCCTCGACTACGTGTAGAGCGCTCAGCTTCTGGTACGACGTACCGGTATGGAGCTACAGGATGTGGTGCAGCGGCGGATCGACGAACTGGTGGAGACCGAGCTCGGGCTGCAGGTCGCGGTGTACCGGCATGGTGAGCTGGTGGTGGATGCGGCGGCCGGCGACGGCGTGACGGCAGGCTCGTTGTACTACGCCGCATCCACCGGCAAGGGTGCGTCCGCGACGGTCGTGAACGTCCTGGTGGACCGCGGCGTGCTCGACTACGACCGGCCGATCGTGGAGGTCTGGCCCGAATTCGGCGCGCACGGGAAGGACAAGGCGACGCTGCGGCACGTGCTGACGCACAGCGTCGGCCTGCCCGCGTTGCCGGCGGACACCACCCGCGAGACGCTCGCCGGCAAGGCGGAGTGGTTCGCGGCCGCGGAGCCCTGGTGGGAGCCGGGGACCAAGATGACGTACCACGCCGAGACGTTCGGGCTGCTCGTCGGCGAGATCGTCCGGCGCGCGACCGGCCGGACGATCTCCGACGTACTGCGGGAGGTCGCGACTCCGCTCGGGATCCAGGACGACGTGTTCTTCGCGCTGCCGACCGACCAACGGCACCGGCTCGTTCCGTTGGTCGAACCCGCGGACGCCGAGGAGACCTTCACGATGCTGGCCGGGATGTTCGCCAAGGTCATGCCGCCGGCGATGCAGCCGCGCGCCGCCGTACTGAATCAGCCCGAACAACTCGCGGTCGAGGACCCGTCGAGCGGGATCCTGAACGCGCACGGGATCGCCAAGCTGTACGCCGGCCTGATCGGCGAGGTCGACGGCGTCCGGCTGCTCCGCCCGGAGTCCGTACCGATCGTGACCGGGCCGGCGCTCAC
>DASSDE010001217.1:0-2187 GCA_035697365.1 Kribbella sp.
CACGCAACGGGACCTGGACACCTGGGCCGACCTGATGGCGCGGTCGATCCGGGCGGCCGGCGGACGTGCCGGGGACGTGTGTCATGTCGCCTACGGCTACGGGTTGTTCACCGGCGGGCTCGGCGCGCACTACGGAGCAGAGCGGCTCGGGTGCACTGTCGTACCGGTCTCCGGCGGCATGACCGAGCGGCAGGTGGACCTGATCCGCGACTTCGGCGCCCGGATCATCATGGTCACCCCGTCGTACTTCCTCTCGATCGTCGACGAACTGGAGCGCCGCGGGCTCGATCCGCGGGACACCTCGTTGCGGATCGGGATCTTCGGCGCGGAGCCCTGGACCGAGCAGATGCGGACCGAGGTTGAGGAACGGACCGGCATTCACGCGGTCGACATCTACGGACTGTCGGAGGTGATGGGGCCCGGCGTCGCGCAGGAGTGCGTGGAGACCAAGGACGGGCTGCACATCTGGGAGGACCATTTCTACCCGGAGATCATCGACCCGGTGACCGGCGAGGTGCTGCCGGACGGCGAGGAGGGCGAACTGGTCTTCACCACGCTGACCAAAGAGGCCTTCCCGGTTCTGCGCTACCGCACCCGCGACCTGACCCGGCTGCTCCCCGGCACAGCTCGTCCTGGACTGCGCCGGATGGAGAAGATCACCGGCCGTACCGACGACATGATGATCGTTCGCGGCGTCAACGTCTTCCCCACCCAGATCGAGGAACAGCTCCTCCTGGTCGACGGACTCACCCCGCACTACCTCTGCGTCCTCACCCGCCCCGGCCGCCTCGACGAACTCACCGTCCAGGTCGAAGCCGCCCCCGGTCTCACGGATCGCTCGGCAGCCGCCTCGGCCCTCGCCCACCGCATCAAGAGCCGGGTAGGCGTCACCGCCGCCGTGGAAGTCGTCGACCCACACGCCCTCGAACGCTCCCTCGGCAAGGCCAAACGCATCCGCGACGACCGGTAGCCGTACTGAAGGACGGGTAGTGGTGCCGGACGACCGGCCGGTCGCAGGACGGCTGAGCGGGCGCCGGCGGTGCAGGTGCGGCCGGCGGCCGACCACTACCCGTCCTTCGGTACGTCAGAGCAGCGACTCGGTTTGGGGATCGGTGGGGCGGGACTTGCGGAAGGCGGGTGGCCGGATGTGCGGGCGGACCAGGGCCTCGACCTCGAAGTCCTCGAGGTTGAACTTGGCGGCGATGTCGCGGTAGGTGGCGCCGGTGCGGACCTCGTCGATGACGTCCTCGACCGGTACGTCGTCGATCAGCGGGCGGCCGTGGGCGCGTTCGGGGTCCACGATCACGTCGATATCGTGGTAGATCACCAGCCGGAGCGTTCCGGCGTACCCGTCGTCGGACCAGCCGATCGCGGCCGAACCGCGGCGGAGGACCCCGGGGAAGCCGCCCTGGCTGTCGCGGATCCGCTCCCAGCCGGCCTCGCGACCCTCGGCAGCGATCTCGACCAGCAGATCGCGACCGTCGTGCGCGAGTCCGGACCAGGCGAGCGGGTACCGGCGGCCGGCCCGCGAGCGGAGCGCGACCGCAGCCTCGCCGATCGCGTGCAGCGACAGTCCCGTACGGCGCAGGTACCGGAGCATGTGCGTCTCGACCAGCCCGGCGAACGTGATCGTCGGCTCGCCACGGCCACCAGTGCGCGCCTCCAGCGCCCCGGACCGCATCCAGTCACCGAGCGTAGTAGCCGGCAACCCCAGGTGGAGCGCCACCTCAGCCCGCGTGTACAAGGGCAGGTCGAACCGCGGATCCACGTCTCACCCCTCACCAAAGGCGGTCGCCGACCCGATGAGCATGCCACCTCACCGGGTGAATTTGGTTGCTCCGGCCCCGATCAGCACCTAGAAGTACTCCCATGACCGACGTACAACGCCCTCCCTTGACCGCCGATGAACGCACCCAACTGACCGGCTGGCTCGACGTCCAGCGCTCCTTCGTCCGGATGAAGTGCATCGGCCTCTCCGAGGAGGACGCGCACCGCAAGGTCCTGCCGACCTCCCCACTGATGACACCGGCGGGGCTCGTCGCCCATCTGCGCTGGGTCGAGTACTCGTGGTTCCAGCTCGGGATGGTCGGCGTGCCCGACACCGGTCAGACGCCGTGGGTCGAGGGCGCGCACGTCGACGCCGAGATGTTCGTGGACGACGTACCGATCGCGCAGCTGCTCGACGAG
>DASSDE010001218.1:0-3445 GCA_035697365.1 Kribbella sp.
CCGCTGCTGCCGTGATCGTGGTCGCCGTCGCCCTCCTGCTCGGCTCCGCTGCCCTGCTGCTGCTCCTGCAGCGCGCGCTGATCACCGAGGTGTCCGACGCCGCCGAGGGCCGCGTCGCCGACGTCGCGCGCCAGGTCAGTATGAAAGGAACGCAGAACCTCGGCGCGGACCTGGCCAACACCACCCGCGCCAGCCAGCTCATCCAGGTTCTCGACCCAGCCGGCAAGATCGTGGCGGCGTCCTCGTCGCGGGTCGACAACACGCCGCTGACCGACCTCCGTCCGCCGGCCGGTGCGCTGATGCGCTCCCAGGTCGGCGAGATGCCGTTGATCGACGACGACCACTCGTTCCTGATCGTCGCCCAGGGCGCGTCGTACGGCGGGCAGACGTACACCGTCGTGGTCGCGTCGTCGGTGCAGACCCAGCGGCAGACGGTCTCGACCGTGACGAAGTACCTGATCATCGGGTTGCCGGCGCTGCTGATCGTGGTCGGCGTCGCCGGCTGGCTGATGATCGGGCAGGCGCTCCGGCCGGTCGAGCGGATCCGCACCCGCGTCCAGGGCATCGGCACCCGGGATCTGACCGAACGGGTCCCGGTCCCGGAAACCCGGGACGAGATCGCCCGGCTGGCCGTCACGATGAACGAGATGCTCGACCGGCTCGAGACCGGCCAGGCGACCCAGCGCGCGTTCGTCGCGGATGCCAGCCATGAGTTGCGCTCGCCGCTGGCCACCCTCACCGCCGCGCTGGAGGTGATCGACGCGGACACCACCGGGCGGGCCTGGCGCGACCTGCGGCAGGTGATGGAGACCGAGACCGACCGGATGCGGCAACTGGTCGAGGACCTGCTGCTGCTCGCGAAGGCCGACGACACCGGGATCCGGATGCGGCAGACCGACGTGGACCTGGACGATCTCGTCGAGGCGGAGGTCAAACGACTGCGCAGCTCGAAACCCGAGCTGACCGTCGACAGCGACGTCCACCCGGTCCGGGTGATCGGCGATCCCGCCCGGCTGAGTCAGGTGCTGCGCAACCTCGTCGACAACGCCGCCCGCGCCGCCCACACCACGGTCCGGCTGACCACGGCCGAGCAGGACGGTTCCGCGATCATCACGGTCTCCGACGACGGCGACGGCATCCCCGAGGCCGACCGGCAGCGCGTGTTCGAACGCTTCGTCCGCCTCGACACCAGCCGCTCCCGCGCCAGCGGCGGCTCCGGCCTGGGCCTCTCGATCGCCCGCGAAATCACCCGAGCCCACCACGGCACCATCACTCTCACCCCAGCCCCCACCGGCGGCACCACGGCCACGGTCACGCTGCCGAACTGACCACTGGGGGTGGTGCCGAGCGCCTCACGGGCTCAAGCTGGTGGTAAAGGAGGTGGGTGTGGTGAAAGCCGTAGCTGGCGACCAGGTTGTGGTGGAGAGTAGTCACTTGGCGGCGCACCGGCGCGAGGGGCGGATCGTCGAAGTGTCCGGCCCGAACGGCGCACCGCCGTACCGTGTGCACTGGTCGGACACCGACACCGACACACTGTTCTTCCCCGGACCCGACGCACACATCGTGCACAGCGGCGACCGGCAATAGCACCCGGCAATTCAATTGCCGTCGGTCGCGCGATCGAGGAGGATCGCGCGCATGCTCGAACGGCCTGTTGCACTTGTCACCGGAGTTGGTCGTACGGTCGGGATCGGCGCGGGCATCGCGCGCCGGCTGGCCGAAGCGGGATGGGACGTAGCGTTCACGTACTGGACGGCGTACGACGAACGGATGACGTGGGGCGTCCAGGACGGCGCCACGGCCGCGATCACCGCGGAGCTCACCACGCTCGGCGCCACCGCCGTACCGATCGAGGCAGACCTCGCGGACCCTCGCGCGCCGGAGCGGATCTTCGCCGCCGCGGAGGACCGGCTCGGGCCGGTGACGGCGCTCGTGATGTGCCACTGCGAGAGCGTCGACTCCAGCATCCGCGACACCACCGTGGAGAGCTTCGACCGGCACTTCGCGGTGAACGCGCGGGCGACCTGGCTGCTGATCCGCGAGTACGCCGAGCGGTTTGCCGTACCGCACGGCAGCGGCCGGATCGTGGCGCTGACGAGTGACCACACCGTCCACAACCTCCCGTACGGCGCGAGCAAGGGCGCCCTGGATCGCATCACCTTGGCGGCCGCACACGAACTGTCCGACCTCGGCCTGACCGCCAACGTGATCAACCCCGGCCCGATCGACACCGGCTGGATGACCGACGACCTCCGGGCCGCCTGCACGGCGGGCACCCCACTCGGCCGCCTGGGCACCCCCGCTGACACCGCCGATCTCGTTGAGTTCCTGTGCTCGCCCCGAGGCCAATGGATCAACGCCCAACTGCTGAAAAGCAACGGCGGCTCAGCCCAGTAGACCGTCGCATTCTGGGGTGCCTCGGCTCGCGGGTTGTGTGATGGCTGGCCTGTTGTAGGAGGGCATCGGTGACGTAAGGGGCTAGTCGGGTGGGTTGCGGGACGGCGGCGCGGGCTGCGGGGTCAGGATTGGAGGGTTTGGCCAGCTTTGCGGAGGTTGGTGAGGACTGTGCGGACGGCTCGGCGGGCGGATTGTTCGGGGCGGTGGAGGGCGTCTATGTGACGGCGGGTTTGGACGTTGCGGAGGGGGCGGAGGGCTACGGCTGGGTGGCGTTGGGCGGTCCAGCGCGGGAACAGGGCGAGGCCTGCGCCGGCTGCCACCAACTCTCCGACGACCGTGAACTCGTTGACCCGGTGGACGAGGTTCAGGCGGCTGCCGGCTGCGGCGCCGATCGCCTCGATCGTGGCCATCAGCGGGAAGCCGTCGTGGACGGTGATCCACGGCTCGCCGGCGACGTCCCGCGGGCTGAGCGACTGCTTCGCGGCGAGGGGATGATCGGCCGGTACGGCGACATCCAGCGGCTCATGCAGGAGCGGCGTGACCGCGACTGTCCGGGGCCACGCGGCGCCGTGGTCGAGGCGGTGCGCGAGTACGACGTCGTACTCGCGGGTGAGCGGCGGGAACTCGTGCTGCGCCACGTCCTCGTCGTGCAGGCTGACCCTCGGCGCGGCGCCGGACATCAGCAACCGCGGGAAGAACGCCGCCGCCGCGCTGTGGAACGCGGCGACCGACACAACCCCGTCGGGCTGATCGACAAAGTCATCCACGGTCTGTCGGGCACGGGCGAGCGCCGTCTCCACCTCGGCTGCCGCACCCGCGAGCGCCCGGCCCGCGGCGGTCAGCACCAGCCGCCGGCCGACGCGCTCGGTCAACGGCACCGGCATCGACCGCTGCAACAGCCGCAACTGCTGGGAGATCGCCGACGGCGTGACCAGCAACGCCTCCGCGGCCGCCGTCACGCTCCCCAGCTCGCCGACTTCCCGGAGCACCCGCAGTTGCCGTTCGTCCATCTCAATACTGTAGTTCTACTACAGCATCGCTGAAGAAG
>DASSDE010001219.1:0-3930 GCA_035697365.1 Kribbella sp.
CGACTTGACATTGACGTCAACGTGAGGTTTTAGCGTAGCCGATGAAACCCGAAACTACGCAGGAGCCAGAAACCTATGAATGTCACTGACCAGACAGCCCTCGTCACCGGAGCCAACCGCGGCATCGGCCGTCAGTACGTATTCGAGCTGCTCGAACGCGGCGCGAGCAAGGTCTACGCGACGGCCCGCCGGCCCGAGAGCCTCGACTTCGACGACACCCGCGTGGTGCCGCTGCGACTCGACCTTCTTGACCACGAGTCCGTCCTGGCCGCGGCCGCGACGGCGCGGGACGTCACGCTGGTCGTCAACAACGCCGGCATCTCGACCGGTGCCACTCTCGTCACGGGCGAGCTCGCCGAGATCCGCCGGGAGCTGGACACACACTTCTGGGGCACGCTCGACGTGATCCGCGAGTTCAGTCCCGCTCTCGCGGCGAACGGCGGCGGAGCCGTCGTGAACGTGCTGTCGGCGCTGTCCTGGTTCGCCGCTCCGGGCGCCGGCGCGTACGCCGCCGCGAAGGCCGCGGAGTGGAACCTGACCAATGCCGTACGTCTCGAACTCGCGGCCCAAAAAACGCTCGTTCAAGGTGTCCTGCTCGGTGCCGCCGACACGGACATCATGGCCGGGTACGACGGGCCCAAGATCGATCCGCGCGACGTACCGCGCCGCTCGCTGGACGGCCTGGCCGCCGGTTCGATCGAGGTGATCGTCGATGACTGGACCGCAATGGTGAAGGCGTCGCTGTCCGGCGACCGTGCCGCGTTCTACACCCAGATCACCGAGCTGCTCGGCGCAGCCTGACCAACACCTGCCTTAGGACACCAGGCCACGGCGGTACGCGTAGACGACGGCCTGGACGCGGTCGCGGAGGTCGAGTTTGGTGAGGATGCGCGAGACGTAGGTCTTGACGGTCTCGTGGCTGATCACCAGCGCTGCGGCGATCTCGCTGTTCGACAGACCGTCCGCGATCAGATGCAGCACCTCGAGTTCGCGCGCGGTCAGCGGGATGTCGGCGGGGGTCCCTGCATCCGGGCGGATCCGGGCGGCGTACCTGCCGACGAGGCGGCGCGTCACTTCAGGTGCGAGCAGGGCTGCACCGGTGGCGACGGTCCGGATGCCGTGCAGGAGCTGAGCCGGCGGTGCGTCCTTGAGCAGGAAGCCGCTGGCGCCCGCGCGCAGTGCCTCGTACACGTACTCATCCAGGTTGAAGGTGGTCACCACGAGCACCTTCACCGGATGCGTCACGCCCGTACCGGCCAGCAGGCGGGTCGCCTCAATACCGTCCAGCACCGGCATCCGTACGTCCATGACCACCACATCCGGCTGCAGCCGGGTCGCCAGCTCGACGGCGGCCCGGCCGTCACCGCATTCGCCGACCACCTCCAGGTCGGGCTGTGCGTCGATGATCGTCGCGAATCCGGTACGGATCAGCGCCTGGTCGTCGCAGACCAGCACCCGCACCACCCCGGCCGTCACGACCGGCCCCCGGCTGGGATGGATGCCCGTACGACGAACCCGCCGTCCGGCAGCGCATCCGCATCGAACTCACCGCCCAGTACGTCGACCCGCTCGCGCAACCCGGCGAGTCCACGCCCGGCACCGCCAGGTGAACCGGCCCGCGAGCCGGAGCCATCGGTACTGACCTCCACGCTGATGTCCCCTTCTCCGTGACGTACGTGTACGACTGTCCGCGCGCCGTGCGCGTACTTGAGGGCGTTCGTCAACGCCTCCTGGACGACCCGGTACGCCGCGACCTCTGCGCCGCCCCCGATCGCCGCGGGCTGCCCTTCCTCGATGAACTCGACCGGCTGCCCGGCCTGACGCGTCTGCTCGGCCAATTCCCGCAGGTCGCCGACAGACGGCGCCCTGATCTCTCCCTCATGGTCCGGGTTCAGCAGGTCGAGCAGATGCCGCAGGTCGGCGATGGCGCGCCGACCGGTGTCGGACACAGCGCTCAGGGTCTCGTCGAGACGTGCCGGCGCGGCGGTCAGGTATCGCGCGGCCTCCGCCTGTACGACCATCGCGGTCACGTGGTGGGTGACGACGTCGTGGAGCTCGCGGGCGATCCGTGTGCGCTCGGCTGTTCGAGTCTCTTCGGCAACGTGGCGTCGACGCTCGGCCTCGGCCAGGCGGCCGGCCCGCACCCACGCTCCGATCCACCAGATGAGCGTGAGCGCCAGGTAGAACGTCGCCAGGTCGTCCGGGCCTTCGGTCGAGCCTGGGCGGTGAAGCGCGATCGCCAGCAGTACGTACGCAGCGGAGAACAGGACCGCCGTGAGGCGCCGGCGACGCTCGAGGTGGACCCCGGCGCTCAGCAACGCGATTGCAAGGCCCGTACCGGCGAACGCGTGGTAGCCGCGCAGTTGGTCGATCGCGAATCCGATCGAGGAGAGGGCGAGGCACACGGCGGGCCAACGGCGCCGGACGGCGAGCGGAAGACATTCGAGGCCGACGGCAACGATCGCGAGGGCGTCGAACGGCCTGGTCGGTACGCCGCCGACCTGCGTACCGAGTCCGTGCAGCGCCGGGACCAGGGAGCCGATCGCGAGGACCAGCGCCAGCGGCAGGTCCCGGACCGTGACGTCGTAGCGCCGCCACAGGTCCGGGACCCGCCGGAGGTCGATCATCGGGAGAGCGTAGCGGTCTGGGTGGTCGCGGCGACGCCCCGCCGGCGACGGGGAACCAGGTTGCCGCGACGGTGCGCCAGCCAGAGGAACACGACCGTCATGATGATCCCGCCCGCCACCGTGTAGCCGCTGGCCTCCGGTCCGAACTCGCCGCCGCTCAGCAGGGTCGGGCCGGACAGTACGCCGTTCAGCAGGCCTTTGGACTGGTTCGTGCCGGAGACGACCGCACCGAAGATGCCGGACAACGCGAAGTTCCAGCCGAAGTGCAGGCCGATCGGCAGCCACAGCTTGCGGGTGGCGATGTACGCCGCGCCGAGTGTGCCGCCCGCCTCGACGGCGATCGAGAACGCTCCCCACAGTGTGGCGTTCGCGTTGAGCAGATGCGCCGTACCGAACAGCAGGCTGGTGGCCGCGAGGGCGATCCAGCTGCCGAGGCGCTCTTCGATGACGCGCAGCAGAACTCCCCGGAACATCAGTTCCTCGGTCACTGCGGCGGCTGCCATGAAGCCCACCAGCAGCAGCGCACCGGAGGCCGACCCGAACCCGTCCACGCGATAGTGGCCGAGGAAGGCGATGTTCGCGATCACGACGGCGCACCACACGAGCCCGATCAGCAGGCCGCGTCCGACGGCGCCGGCGGCACCGGAGCGAGCCACCTCTGTGATCGGTCGGCGTTCGGTCAGGCGGACGATGCCCACGTAGGCAAGCAGCGAGAGCACGACGGTCGCGGCACCGACCACCAGAGTGAGGACCGCATTGCCCTTGGCCGCACTGGCAGCTTGTCCTCCGATCGCGGCGACCGCCGCGACGACCACAAGCTGTCCGAACTGCTTCAACAGTCGCATGATGACTCCTTCATGAGGTCCGCGACCGTGTGCCGCGCCATGCCCAGAACGCTATGGATCCGGCGCCGCCAAATCGTCACCGTGCGGTGGACACCTGCTTGTAGCTCGCACGGGGGACAGCGGCCGCCCGGACGCGGGAAGCAGCGCCGTTCAGAAACTGTCGGTGGCTCCTGATTGAGTGGTTCTTCTCGATGGGGAGGAGTTGCGGATGAAGGTTCGGGTCGGGCGTGATGTGCTGGCCGAGGCGGTCGGCTGGGTGGCTCGTGGGCTGCCGTCCCGGCCGAGTGTGCCGATTCTGGCCGGGATGGTGGTGGACGCGGCGGACGGTCAGGTGACGTTGTCCGGGTTCGACTACGAGAGTTCGGCGCAGGTCAGCGTGCCGGCCGAGGTCGCCGACGAGGGGCGGGTGCTGGTGTCCGGGCGGTTGCTGTCGGACATCTGCAAGAGCATGCCGCGCG
>DASSDE010001220.1:0-3206 GCA_035697365.1 Kribbella sp.
CCGGCGGCCTGCAGCGAGTCGAGCGAGTCGCGGAAGTCGCAGGCCTGCTTCGTGCAGCCCGGCGTCATCGCGGCCGGGTAGAAGTAGACGATCACGTTCTTGCCGCGCAGGTCCGCGAGCGCCACGTCGTTGCCGTCGGCATCGGGCAGGGTGAAGTCGGGTGCGGTGTCGCCGACGGACAGACGATCGGACATCAGGTCCTCCACGGGGTAGGTCTACGGGTCGCCATCGTACGTGCGCGACCCGCTGGCTAGCCTGAGCCGATGCGGGCTATGACGGTCATGCCGGGCAAGGGCAACTCGGCGGCGGTGGGCGAGGTCCCCGAGCCGCCGGTCGCCGACGGTTCCATTCTCGTGGAGGGCCTGCTGACGGGCATCTGCGGGACGGACATCGAACTGGTCTCCGGAGCGTTCGGCAGCGGCCGCCCTGGTGCGGACACGCTCGTCATCGGACATGAGTCGCTCGGGCGCGTACTGGAAGCCCCTATGGGTACCGGCTTCGCCGCTGGGGACCTGGTGGCCGGCGTGGTGCGTCGGCCCGATCCTGTGCCCTGTCCGGCGTGTGCGCGTGGCGAGTGGGACTTCTGCCGCAACGGGCAGTACACAGAGCGCGGTATCAAGGACATGGACGGGTACGGCGCTGAGCACTGGCGAGTCGACCCGTACTTCGCCGTACCGGTGCCTGCTGCGCTCGGACACCTCGGCGTACTCGTAGAGCCCACCAGCATCCTCACCAAGGCGTGGGAGCAGATCGACCACGTCGGAGCCCGGTCCTGGTACGCGCCGCAGCAGGTGCTGGTCACGGGTGCCGGCCCGATCGGCCTGCTGGCTGCACTGATCGCTCGGCAGCGCGGGTACGACGTACACGTCCTGGACCTCGTCGACGACGGGCCGAAGCCGGAGCTGGTACGGGCACTCGGCGGGACGTACTTGACCGACCTGAGTCGGCTGGAGGTCGTACCGGACATCGTGATCGAGGCAACTGGTGTCGGGCAGTTGGTGCACGACTGCGCGTCGCTCCTGCCGCCGGCCGGTGTCATGTGCCTCGCCGGCATCCACCCCGGTCCGGCGACCGTCGACGTACAGCTGGATGCGCTGGTCCGGCAGCTGGTGGTGCGCAACGCCGCAATCGTCGGAACCGTGAATGCGGGCAAGCGGCACTACGCGGACGCGATCGACGTACTGACAAAAGCGGATCGCGCCTGGCTGGAGCGGCTGATCACCCGGACCGTGCCGCTGTCGACGTGGCCCGATGCATTGGTGCGGGAACCGGATGACATCAAGGTGGTCGTGGACTTGCAGGCCTGACCTGCGAGGATGATGTGACCAGGGGCAGCGCGGGACGTGCCCCGCCGACGGAAGGGAGCCGACACGTGTCGGACACGAAGGCTCGGACCGCCGAGCAGATCGAGGCGGACATCGCCGCCGCCCGGGTACGCCTGGCCTCCACGGTGGACGAACTGGTCGACCGGGCGAACCCGAAGAACGTGGCCCTGCGGCAGGTCGAGCAGGCCAAGTCCCAGGTCTTCGACGCCGAGGGCCGGCTGCGGACCCAGAAGATCGTCGCGGTCGCCGGTGCGGCCGTCGGCGTGGTCGGCGTGCTGCTGGTGATCCGCCGGCTGGTGGGTCGCCGGTGACCCCACGCAAGCGGCTCTCCGACGACAAGCTGCCGATCCGGATGCTGCACGACCGCGTCCTGGTCTCCCTCGAGCAAGAGGGTGAGCGCAAGTCGTCGGCGGGCATCCTGATCCCGGCCACCGCGCAGATGGGCCGCCGGCTGGCCTGGGCGAAGGTGGTCGCGGTCGGCGCGAACGTGCGCACCGTCGAGGTCGACGACCGGGTGCTGTTCGACCCGGAGGACCGGGCCGAGGTGGAGGTCCGCGGCGACGACTACATCCTGCTGCGCGAGCGCGACCTGCACGCCGTGGCCGCCGGCCGTCTCGAGGACGGACAAACCGGCCTCTATCTCTAAGAGGGCGTCTGAGAGCGCTCTGAGCGGTCTGGGAGAATGGGCGGGTGATCTTCGAGACCTCCAGCCGGTTGCCCGATTTCCCCTGGGACAAGCTCGCCCCGTACAAGCAGAAGGCGGCCGAGCATCCCGACGGCATCGTCGATCTGTCGGTCGGCAGCCCGGTCGACCCGGTGCCGGAGCTGGTGAAGCAGGCACTGGCCGCCGCGGCGAACGCCCCGGAGTACCCGACCACCATCGGTACGTCGGCGGCCCGGCAGGCGGCTGTGGACTGGATGGCGCGTCGGCTGGGCGTGACCGGTGTCGACCCGACGAGCGGCGTCCTGCCCGTGATCGGCACCAAGGAACTGATCATGATGCTGCCGACGCTGCTCGGGATCGGCGCCGGCGACACGGTCCTCATTCCGGACCTCGCGTACCCGACGTACGAGGCCGGCGCGGCGCTGGCGCGTGCCACCAGCGTGCCGGTCGCGGATCCGGCGGCGTACGACGACGGGCCGGTACGGGTCGCGTACCTGAACTCGCCGCGCAACCCGTCCGGTGAGATCACCCCCGCGGCCGACCTGCGGCGTGCGGTCGAGTGGGCCCGCGCCAACGACGTACTACTGGTCAGCGACGAGTGCTACACAGAGTTCGGCTGGGACGAGAAGCCGGTGTCCGTGCTGCACCCGGACGTGTCCGGTGGGAGCTTCGACAACCTGCTCGCGGTGCATTCGCTGTCCAAGCGGTCCAACCTGGCCGGGTACCGCGGTGGTTTCGTCGCCGGCGATCCGACGGTCGTGGCGGAACTGCTCGCTGTACGGAAGCACGCCGGCCTGATGGTGCCGTCCCCGATCCAGGCCGCGATGGCTGCCGCGTTCGCCGACGACGCGCATGTGGAGGAGCAGCGGGCGCGCTACCTGCGTCGCCGTGCGGTGTTGCGGGACGCGCTGAGCGACGGGGGCTGGGAGATCACCCTGTCGAACGGCGGACTGTACCTCTGGGCCTCACACCCGTCGTACGACGCGTACGGCTCCGTCGGCGCGCTGGCGGACCAGGGCATCCTGGTCGCACCCGGAGCGTTCTACGGGACTGCCGGCGAGCGGCACGTACGCGTGGCACTTACCGGGACCGACGAGCGCATTGATGCCGCGGTCAAGCGCCTGCAGGGATAGCAGCCTGTCTGCTCGGGTAGAAGTTGTATTACCTTTCAGTATTTCGTGACTTACACTCCGGTTATGGGTGACTTCGACCGGTAT
>DASSDE010001221.1:0-2364 GCA_035697365.1 Kribbella sp.
CTCGACCCGCTCCTGGATCCACTTGCGCTGCTCGGGGTCCTGGATGTGCATGTACTCGATACCGGTGGTCCGGCAGTACGAGTCGCGCAGGATGCCGAGGATCTCGCGGAGCTTCATGAACCGCCGGTCGTTGCCGCCGAAGGAGCCGGTGGCGAACTCGCGGTCCAGGTCCCACAGCGTCAGGCCGTGGGTGGCGACGTCGAGGTCCGGGTGGCTGCGCTGCTTGTACTCCAGCGGGTCGGTGTCGGCCATGATGTGGCCGCGGACCCGGAACGCGTGGATCAGCTCGAGGATCCGGGCCTGCTTGCTGATGTCCTCCTCGTGGCTGTGCGGGAGGTCGGCGGCCCAGCGGATCGGCTCGTACGGGATCCGCAGGCTCTGGAAGATCTCGTCGTAGAAACCCTCCTGGCCGAGCAGCAGCTGGTGGATCCGGCGCAGGAACTCGCCGGACTGGGCGCCCTGGATGATCCGGTGGTCGTACGTCGAGGTCAGCGTCATCACCTTGGAGACCGCGAGCTTGGCCATGGTCTCCTCGGCCGCACCCTGGTACTCCGACGGGTACTCCATCGCGCCGACGCCGATGATGCAGCCCTGGCCGGACATCAGCCGCGGCACCGAGTGCTGGGTGCCGATGGTGCCCGGGTTGGTCAGGCTGATCGTGGTGCCCTGGAAGTCGGGCAGCGCGAGCTTGTTGTCCCGGGCGCGCCGGACGATGTCCTCGTAGGCCATCCAGAAGTCCGCGAACGACATCTCGTCGGAGGCCTTGATCGACGGCACCAGCAGCTGCCGGGTGCCGTCCGGCTTCTGCATGTCGATGGCCAGGCCGAGGTTGATGTGGGCCGGCTGGACGTGCGTCGGCTTGCCGTCGGTCTCGTCGTACGACGCGTTCATCTCCGGCAGCGTCTTCAGCGCCTTGACCAGCGCCCAGCCGATCAGGTGCGTGAACGACACCTTGCCGCCGCGGGCGCGCTTGAGGTGGTTGTTGATGACGATCCGGTTGTCGATCAGCAGCTTGACCGGCACCTGGCGAACGCTCGTCGCGGTCGGGACCTGGAGGCTGGTCTCCATGTTCTGCGCGGTGCGCGCCGGGGCGCCGCGGAGGATCTTGCGCTCGGCGTCCGAGCTGGTCGCGGGCGCTGCCTTCGGCTGCGCGCTGGGCGGCTGGTTCACCGTGCCTCCGGTAGGAGCGGCCGCCTTCGCAGCCGGGGCCTGTGCTGCGGGCTTTGCCGGTGCTGCGGCCGGCGCCGGCTTTGCGGCCGGGGTCTGGGTCGCGGGCGACTGGGTCGCGGCGGCCGCGGCCGGGGCGTTCGGGGCGGGCACGGTCGGCATGGTGCCGCGGCTCGGCGCCTCGGGCGTCTTGTTGTCGGACACTGCGTCCGGCCGGGGAGCGTCGGCCGGGGCGGTTGTCACCGGCGCCGCGTCATCACCTGGCTTGTACGTCTTGAAGAAGTCCAACCACGCCGGATCCACCGAATTCGGGTCCTGCAGGTACTTCTCGTACAGCTCGTCGACCAGCCATTCGTTCGCACCGAAGGCTGCTAGGGGATTGGTGTCTGATGGCTCGGTGGCCACTTGGCAGTTCGCCTCTTCCGATTTCGGGTCCGGTACCGCAGTGCTTAATGCTGATGTTATGGGTGGTGTCCCAAGCAAAGGCTAATAGCACGCGGACGACTTCCACAGCCGGGGACCACCGGACCAGTGTGTCGAGTGGTCGGGCCCCGGCGAGCCGATCCGCCGGCGCCTGAAACACCGCCCACAAAGGTGTTTCAGGCCACACGCCTCCGGTTCGCTCCGGCTGGATGCGGAGAGCAACGGCCGGGACTGCGGGACGCCTTGCAGAGGTAGCCTTTCCGGCCCACACCCGAACCCCGCGGGTGGGCCGTCCTGAGCGTGACTGCCCACTGTATGCAGTTGTCCACTCGCCACCCGTGACGATCATCTGCGCGCAGAAGTGTGGCCAACGTCACGCAGCTCATCAGTCCACCTCGAGGTGATTGGCCTCCAAGCTCCCTGGCCGGACGCCCCCAGCGCCATACTGAGCGGATGGCGCTGACTGATGAGGCGATCGTCAAGATCAAGGCGATGATCACCTCGGGGGAGCTCGGGCCGGGGGATCGGCTGCCGAAGGAGGCGGACCTGGCCGCCCGGCTGGGCCTGTCGCGGAACTCGCTGCGGGAGGCCGTGAAGGCGCTCACGCTGGTGAACGTGCTCGACGTCCGGCACGGCGACGGGACGTACGTGACCAGCCTCGACTCCGCGCACCTGCTGGACGCGCTGAGCTTCATGGTCGACCTGCACCGCGACGACTCGGTGCTGCAGTTCTTCGAGGTACGCCGGTTGCTGGAGCCCGGTGTCGCCGCGCTG
>DASSDE010001222.1:0-3117 GCA_035697365.1 Kribbella sp.
GCGCTGCTGCAGTCCCGCACCTACGCGCCGTACACGAAATGGCTCGGGACGGCGTTCGCGCGGCTCGGGCACCCGGACGGGCTGGACCGGGCGCTTGCCGATGCGGTTGCCGCGGGCAACTTCGCGGACCGGGAGCGCGCACTCGTGACGGCGTACGAGCTGGTCGGCCGGCGGCACAACGCGCTCGGGATCACCGCGGAGCTGGACCCGGCGCCGCGGCCCTTCTTCGACCGGCCGGCCCAGATCGTGGACGCCGCGCGCTTCACACACGCGCTGATGGCAACGGTCTCGGACCCGCACCTGCACGGGTACGGGCCGATCGGTGCGATCGACCAGTTCGCGGACAACACCGACGTACTCAGCAACCCGCCCGCCTACCGCCGACTCCTAGGGGTTTACCAGTGACGTTGTCGAAGCACCAGATCAGTTCGGTCACGACCGTGGAGCTCCACTACTCCTATCTGCGCACGATCGGCCGGAACTCGTTCCTCGGCAGCCACGGCAACGGCGGTCGCGTCACGGCGTACGTCGTCGAGACCGACCGGGGCGCGACCGGCTGGGGGCTGCCGCTGCGCGACGCCGACCCGAGCGCGCTGATCGGCCGGAACGTCGCCGAGCTGATCGACCCGGACCGCGGTGTGATCGAGCCGGCCGCGGAGTTCCTGGACTACCCGCTGCACGATCTTGCGGCGCGGATCCTCGAGGTGCCGGTGTACGCGATGCTCGGGGCTGCCGGCACGCCGCTGGTGCGGTGCTACACCGGCGGCATCTACTTCGACGACCTGGACGGCGGACTGGACGCGATCCGGGCGAACCTGGCCCAGGACCATGCTTTCGGGTTCCGTGACTTCAAGCTGAAGATCGGCCGCGGGCACCGGTGGATGGAGCCGGCGGCCGGGCTGCAGCGCGACATCGAGGTGACCCGGCTGACGCGCGAGCTGTACCCGGACGCCGCGATCCTGGTCGACGGGAACGACGGGTTCACGGTCAACGGCCTGTTCGAGTACCTGGACGGCGTCGCCGACTGCAACCTGTACTGGATCGAGGAGCCGTTCGCGGAACGCCGACCCGACTTCCAGGCGCTGCACGAACGCCTGCAGACCCTGCCGAACCGGCCCAAGGTGGCCGACGGCGAGTACGACCCGAACGTGGACCACGTACTCGCACTGGCCGGCGAAGGACTCGTCGACGTCGCCCTTATGGACGTGATCGGCCACGGCCTCACCGCCTGGCGCCGCACCATGCCGCTGCTCAAGGCCGAAGCCTCACCGCACGCCTGGGGCCTGCCGCTCAAGACGCTCTACGCCGCCCACCTGGCCGCCGGCCTCGGCAACACCCCCATCATCGAAGGCGTCCCCGGCCCCGGCGCCTACCCCCTCGAAGACGGCCACGTAACCCTCACCGAACAACCAGGCTTCGGCCTCAACCTTCCGTAGTCCGCGGGACCTCCTGCAGGGTCCAAGTGTTGCCGTCGGGATCGGTCAGGACAGCCATGCTCGCGTACGGTCGCCGCTCGGGGTCGAGACCCGGCGCCAGCGTGTCCTCCGGCGCCTTGTGCCGGATCTCGCCGACGGCAATACCTCGCGCGACCAGCTCCGCGTGCGCGGCAGCCAGGTCCTGCACAACGAGGTAGTTGGCCTGGGCCGATCCAGGCGCGGCGCCGGTCAGCCCCTCGCCGAACTGGATCGAGCACGCCGATCCCGGCGGCGTTACCTGAACGACCCGGAACCCGTCCCGCGGGTGGTAGTCCACATCCACCGCGAAGCCAAGCCTCTTGTAGAACGCCAACGACACGTCAACATCGCTGACGGGCACGGTGAGTACTTCGAGCGAGTAGTCCACTACATGTCCAATACGAGGTCGGTGGTGGGCCGGGAGCAGCAGATGAGGACCTGGCCGGGAGGTGGGGGTTCCAGCGGAGTGGGGGAGTAGGTGAGGTCGCCGGACAGGAGCGGGGTTATGCAGTTGTGGCAGACGCCTGAGCGGCAGCTCCAGCGGGTTGGTACGTCGCATGCTTCCGCCAGCTCGAGCAGGCTGCCGTCGCGCATGGCTGTGGAGATGCCGCTGCGGGCGAACGTGACCAGTGGTCCTGTGCCAGGTGCACCCTCCGGCTGGTGTGGCGGTCTGGTCGTCTCACTGACCACACCGGGGTTCAGCGACGACAACGCGCCGAACAGCTCCGTGTGAACCTGTGTCACACCCAGTGCGCTCAACGCTTCCTGCATGTCCGTCATGAACGACTGCGGCCCACACACGTACGCGGTCGCATCGGCAGGAAGCCCCAACTCGACCAGCTTGTCCTTCGTCAACCGTCCACCGTCAGCGCTGTAGTACACGTGCTCGTGCGCATGTGGAAGCTCCGCGAGCAGGTCGTGAGCCTCTGCGGCGAGTGCGTGCTGAGCCGGAGTCCGGGCGGTGTGAATCCACCACACCTCGCGGGCACTACCTCTAAGGCTGTACAGCATCGCGAGCACAGGTGTGACACCGATACCCGCCGAGAGCAGCAACACCGGCCCAGCGCCGTCCTCCAGCATGAACTCACCACGTGGCGCAGCCACCTCCAGCGTGCTCCCGGCCTTCAGCTGGCTCATGTACGCGCTGCCGACCCCATGCGGTTCGCGCTTCACACTGACGCGGTACCCGGGCGACGTGGACAGTGAGTAGCTCCGCACAGCACCCGGCAGCCGAAACGTGAGGTATTGACCGGCCCGCGCGGCAGGCAAGTCGTCACCCTTCAGCTGGATCGAGAACACGTCCTCGGTCTCAGCCACGACAGCCGCGACCTGCAACTCCCGAAAGCCCTCCCAGGCAGGCTTCGGCGCCGCGTCCTCCTCGAGCAGCTCCTGGAACGACCCGAGCCAGCCCGGACTCAAAGCAGGAATCTGTACGGCTGTTCGCAGCTTCTCCACGTCCTTGTCGGGCAGGTACAGCAGCGCGTCCGTGTCGGACACAGTCAACGCACCAGGACCTGTTGCCGTCTTGACGATCGGGTCGCCCGCCGTGATCGCACCCTCGGTGATCACCCGGCAGTAGAACCCAGGCCGGTGATGGCTGACGAGCAGTGCGGGCAGATCCGGCTCACCCATCCGCAAGCCGACCCGGTAGCAGGTCACCCGC
>DASSDE010001223.1:0-13790 GCA_035697365.1 Kribbella sp.
GCGATGAAGCCCGGTCGCGGGGGCTGGAAGTCGATCACCGCCGCGACCTCGTCGTTGCGGAGCATGAGGTTCGGCGCGGCCAGGTCGCCGTGCAGGACTTGCACGGTCAGCGCCGGCAGGCCGGCCAGGATCGCGTCGACCTTGTGGAGCAGGGCGCGCCGTTCCTGCGCCGCGTCACACGCCCACTCCTCGAACGGACTCAGTGTCTCGCGCTTGTGGAAGCTCGCGATCAGCTCGTCGAAGCTCCGCTCGGCACGCGCCACGTCGCGGACCTCAGTTGCCGGGCGGAGCGTCGGGACCGCGTGTGGGTGTTCGGCCAGCCGCCGATGCAGTCTGCCGAGGATCGTGCCGATCGCGGGCCAGCGGGCGCCGGTGATGCCGCCCTCGGCCGTTTCGCCGTCGACGAACTCCCACAACGACATCGGCATCCGGTCGTCGATCAGCGCGCCGGTGCGGGTCCGGCGTACGTCCGGAACCGGCACGCCACCCTGCCCGGCGAAGGCGGTCAGCTCGATCGCGGCGCGTTCGCGTGGCAGGTCGCCGCGGTAGATCTTCGCGAACCAGTTGCGCCCGTCGACATCGACGACGCGGTAGTTGACGGTGTTGGTGCCGGCCGCGATCCGGTGCAGGTCGGCGGCGCGGATGCCGTACGAATCTCTGAGCGTCCTGGTGAGGTCAGTCAGGATCGTTGCCCGTCACGCCGTCGACGGCCTCGCGCAACATGTCTGCGTGGCCGGTGTGCTTCAGGTACTCCTCGAGCAGATCGATCGCGATGCGTCGGCGCTTCGAGCTCCAGACCGGGTCCGGGTCCGCAACGACGACGTCCAGGCCGCCGTCCGCGCTGAGCTCCTGCCACTTGGTACGAGAGCGTGCGGCAGCGGCGTACCAGAGGGAGTAGAGCTCGTCGGGATCGTCGGTGATCGCGGACGCCCAGCCCCACTCGTCGTTCTCGCTCCAGCCGCGGGTGTCCCACGGCGACCCGAGTGGCTGATCGGCGGCTCGCGCCGTGAAGCCGTCCTCGACGAACGCCATGTGCTTGATCAGCCCGGCCAAGGTCAGCGTCGACGGCGGATGCGTCAGCCGAAGTTGCTCGGCGGTGAGTCCGCCGGTCTTCCACGCGAACTGCCGCCGGACCCGGTCCAGCGCGAACTGCAACGTCTCGACCTCGTCACCTCGCGGGCACGACGACATCGGCAGGTCTCGCCACTCCACGGCGCCTCCTTCGTCAGGCTGCACCCAGCATGCACCACCCCACCGACAGAACTGCCCGGAAACAGGATGCGTCTCCGGGCAGTGGTACGTCAGCTCTCGAGCGCGGCGTCCAGCGTGATCTCGACGCCGGTCAGCGCCTTGCTGATCGGGCAGTTCGCCTTTGCGGCCTGCGCCGCCTCCGCGAAGCCGGCCGCGTCCAGACCGTCCACCTCGGCGCGCACCGTCAGCTTGATCCCGGTGAGCTTGAAGCCGCCCGCGGCCTGGTCCGGCCCGAGCGACACCTCGGCCGACACCTCGTGAGACTGCGGTACGCCGCCGCGGCCGGCGATCTCCGCGCTCAGCGCCATCGCGTAGCAGGCGGTGTGTGCCGCCGCGATCAGCTCCTCGGGGCTCGTGGCACCGTCCGCGTCCTCAGCGGCACGCTTCGGGAACGAGACGTCGTACGTCCCGACCTTCGAGCTGGTCAGCTCCACCTGACCCGAGCCCTGCTCGAGGGTTCCGTTCCAGGCGGTCCGTGCGGTGCGAGTCGGCATGTCGCTCTCCTTCGAATTTGTCTTGTGTGCAAGATACTTGTGCACAAGATACTATGTCGTCAAGTCCCATCGCCGTGAGACGCTGACCACAGGAGGAGCAATGACGGAGAACCGGGTCCTGGGCGATCTGCTGTGCTTCGACCTGTACTCGCTGTCGCGGCTGGTCACGTCCTTGTACCGCCCGGTGCTCGAGCCGCACGGGTTGACCTACCCGCAGTACCTGGTCCTGACCACGCTGACCCGACTCGGCACCTGTTCGATCGGCGACATCGGCCGCGCCACCCGCCTCGACCACGGCACGCTCACGCCGCTCCTGCGCCGCCTGGCGGATCGCGGCCTGCTCACCCTGGACCGCTCCGCCAGCGACGCCCGTTCGGTCACGGTCTCCCTGACGCCCGAAGGCGATGCGCTCCGCCCCGTCCTCCATGAGGCCTACTGCCACGTCGGCGAGTCACTCGGCATGACCGAACAACAAGTCCAACGCCTACAATCCACCCTCCACCAACTAACCACCCGCCTCGACCCCACCAAGTAGCCACATGCATTGGCGCCCAGCGGTCGCAGACGACGCCCCATTGCTGGCCACACTGGCGACCGCAACATCAGCTGACCCGATAACGCCCGCCGAGGCCGCGGCGTTCATGCGCTCCTGGTCAGTCGACGTTGCGACGCTGGGCCGGGCGGGGGTGGTGGCCGCGGTCGCCGTACTGCCACCATCGGCTGGCCACCGCCGGGGCCAGGGCGCCTGGTGGTCGCGCCAGGGTGTCGACGCCGAGGTCGTCTCTCGGATGGTCAGGTTGGCGAGTGGGACGCCGGGTTTGGAGGTTCTCCGGGTGAGTGCGGAGAGCCTGGACGAGCAGGTCGCACTTCGGGCGCAGGGTTTCGATGTGGGCTACCCGGTGTGGACCATGACGCACGACAACGTGACCTGGCCGCACAGCGTGCCTGCGCTGCCGGCGGACCTGCGCAGTGCTGCCTGGGCGGACGTGTCGGCGGCGGCGCTCTACACCACCTACGAACAGGCGTACCGCGACCAACGGCTGGTCGAGCCGCACACCCCCGAAGCCCTGAACCAGCTCATCGCCGACACAGCTTTCGCGCCCGACCTCTCCACCTTCGCCGTCTCGGCAGACGGCCAGATAGTCGGCTTCGTCCTCGCCCGCCTCACCCCTCGCAACGAAGTCGAACTAGGCCCCATCGGCACCGATCCGGCCTACCGCGGCCGCGGGATCTCGTCCGCCCTGCTCGCCGCCACCCTGACCCGCTGCCGTAGCACCAGGCAGGCCCCCATAACCCTCACCGTCGACGCAGAAAGCGCGACCGGTGCCCATCGGCTCTATCTGCGTCAAGGCTTTCGAATCGCCCGCTGCCTTGACGTTCAGCACCTGTGTCTGCCGGTTGGGGGAGCCTGAGGTACTCGTCAGGTGGTGATCTTGAACTTCGGTGTGACGACGAGCTCGGCCAGTTGGCGGGGGGTGAAGATCGGCTGGGTGAGGGGCTTTCGGCCTTCGATCTTCTTGGTCTGCGCGAAGTACACGACGGTCCCGTCGTCGTACCGGTAGGCGGCCCACTGGTCGTAGCTGCCGCGCCCGTTCGTGGTCACCACGGCCACCTTCTTGCCGCTGACGTTCAGGATGCTGCACGTACCGGTCCCGCCCCAGAACTTCTGCGCCAGCTTGCACAGGTCTCCCGCCGGCTTCCCGTCGGGCGTGGTCGACTGCACCAGCACCTTGCCGACCCGGTCGCCCTTCTGCACCGGGATACTGGCCTGGTACTCCCAGTAGTCCTGCTCGCCGTCGCTGGACGCGTACTGCGCCTGCGGCCATCGCATCGGATCACCGCCCGGGTACTTCAGATCCGGCGTACTGAACCCGTCCGGCACCGCCGATGTCAGGTCGTTCATCATCGTCACGGCCCGAGCGGCGCGCGGACCCGCGCTGGCGGTACGGTCCGACTGGCCCTCCGGCCACGGGTCGTTGCTCTTCCGCGTCGTCGGCGTCAGGGTCGAGGCCGGGTGCGGTGTGGGCGTCTCCTGCGGTGTGGACACCAGGGTCGACGGGGTGGGGGCGCCCGCGACCAGTTGGCCCGCCGACCCACTGTTGTGGTGCGCGAGCAGCGCCGGAGCCACCCCGACACTGCCAACGACCAGCGTGGCGACGGCGATTCCGGCATACGCCGCCCGGCGCCGCTTGCGCGCCCGCCGGGCCTCGTCGAGCGCGCGCTCCGGATCCATCGACGGCGGCGGAGTGCTGCGCACAATCACGTCGTGGAACGCCCTGTTCAGGTCATCTTCGTTCATCGAACCTTCTCCTCTTCAAGCAGCCCGCGCAGCGTCGCCAGACCGCGCGCGGCCTGGCTCTTCACATTTCCGGTCGAGCAGTCGAGCAGCGCCGCCGTCTGTTCGACGGACTGGTCTTCCCAGTAGCGCAGGACCAGTACGGCGCGTTGCCGGGGCGGTACCTGCACGAGCGCCTCCAGCAGCACGAGCCGCTCCTCCTGCGGTACGGCCGGCGGCGCCACCTCGTCGATCGGCGCGAACCCGACCGCCTCGTGCCGGAACCAGCCGCGGCGCCGCTCCGACAGGAACGTCCGGACGAGCGTCTGCCTGGTGTAGTTGTCCATCGCCTCTTGCCGCTGGATCCGGTTCCACGCCAGGTAGATCTTCGTGAACGTCTGCTGGACCAGGTCCTCCGCGCGGTGCCAGTCGCCGCAGAGCAGGTAGGCCGTGCTGCGCATGGCGCCGGAACGTGCCGCAAAATAGGCCTCGAACGCGGCGTCCCGATCACTCATCTGTTCTCCCATCCTTGATTCCGGGTTAGACACGCCGCCGGCAGCGAAGTTGGTTGCACGGCAGGCCCGGCCCGTACGGAGCGCAGGGGATGATCTGTCAAGAGGATCGTCAGGAGATGCAGCGTAATGGAGTCGCCTTTCCGTCTTGGGTGCACAAGGAGAGTGGAGGCGCGGATGGCGGAGCGGGACCAGGCGTTCGTCGAGTTCGTGGAGACGGCGATTCCGTCGCTGCGCAGGACGGCGTACCTGATGAGCGGCGACTGGCACAGGGCCGACGACGTGCTCCAGGACACGCTCTACAAGCTGTACCTCGCCTGGCCGAAGGTGGAACGGACCGCCAACCCGTTCTCGTACGCGCGCCGGATGCTGGTCAACGTCGCGTACGACGGCGGCCGGCGTCCGTGGCGTCGTGAGGTCGCCATCGCCGAGGTCCCGGAGTCCGCCGTCCCGAACGGTGACTTCGCGCCCCGGCACGCTGATCGTGACGAGGTGCTCGAAGCGCTGCGAGCACTCGCGCCACGGCAGCGGGCGTGCATCGTCCTGCGGTACTACGAGGACCTCTCGGTCGAGCAGACCGCGGAGATCCTCGGGTGCTCGACCGGCACGGTGCGAAGCCAGGCCTCCCGTGGCCTCGACTCTCTCCGCAAAGCCATCGACCGGCGCCGGAGCCCGGCGCTGTGAAGGAGAACGAGATGGAAGACACCCGCGAGGTCAGCGCCGAACTGGACCGACTGACCGACAACGAGCCACCGGTCAGCTTCGATGCCGGAACCGTCCTCACCCGGGGTCGCCGCGGCCTGCGGCGCCGCCGCTTCCTGACCGCCGGTGGCGCCGTCGCCGGCGTCGCGGCGGCAGCCCTTGCGGTCACCCTCGTGCCCGATCTCATCACCAACAGCAACGACCCGGGCGTGGCGGGCGCCGATGCCGAGACGTCGCAGTTCAGCCCGGTCCCGGGCGTGCCGCGCGGCGAAGACGGCGCCGGCCAGCGGATCTCCAAGCAGGAGGCCGAACGCCGCTGCGCCCTGCGGTACCCGGGCGCGAAGGTCACGCTGAAGGGAACCACCGGCTTCCGCTCCGTGAGCTCGCAGATGCTCGCTCCGGGCACCAGCCACCAGAACATCTTCGTCTGCACGATCCCCGGCGGAGACAAGCCGTCGGCCGCGCTGGTCGCTGCCGCCAAGGCAGATCCGTTCCCCGACAACCCGGCCGACCAGCTGCGCAACTGCTCCGTGAACGCCTGGGTCGACATGACCAAATGGCATGTCCAGGTCTCCGACCGGCTGAATCTGACCGAGAAGTTCTACCGCGGCTTCTCCCGCGAGCTGCTGATCGCGATCTCGCCGTCCGGCAAGACGGCGATCGCCTGCCAGCTGCCGACGGACCCGATCCGCAGCGCCGGCTTCGGCTGGGGCGTCACCGCTTTGCGCCTCGACGACCTCGGCACCGACTATCCGCGGATGACCTGGCCCGACGGCACCCTCGGCAAGGAGATCGCCACGATTCTTCCCGAGGGCACCGACTGCAACGGCGCAACCTGCGGCCGGACGCTCCCCACCGGCTGGGGACGAGCACCCGCCAACACCGCCAAGGTCGTCGTCCAGGTCGGCTCCGGCCCGAAGTACGAGGCTCCCGTCAAGGACGGCTGGTTCGCCTTCACCGCCCTCGACAAAACCCCGCACACCACCAAGGATCACCTGACGGTCAGGGCGTACGACCAAAACGGAACCCTCCTCACCAAGCTCTACCCGGAGCACTAGCTGAGGGGCTGGGTTCAGGTCAGAGTGCTCAACCAGTCGACAGTGATCGAGGACAGCGGAGCGACCGTGGCGCCGTGGCCTTCTGGGAGGGTCCGTGGGTCCTCTGGGACGGCGACAACGGCGCATCCAGCCGCGACCGCAGACGCGATCCCGATCTGCGAATCTTCGATCGCGACGGTGTTCTGTACGTTCACCCCCAGCCTGGAGGCCGCCGTCAGGTACGACTCCGGATGGGGCTTGGGGTGTGTGACCTCGTCACCGCACACCACGACGTCGAACGTGTGCGGCGGAAGCTGGTCGAGTACGACATCGACGAGCGCCCGGTAGCTCCCGGTGACCAATGCAGCGGGGATCCCGCAGGAACGTACGCCCGCAACCAGTTCCGGGGCCGTCGGACGCCAGGGAACACCGACCGAGAAGAGCTCCTGGGTTCGGTCGAGCAGCCATTTCGCGAGGTGTTGATCGTCGCCGCGGACTCCGATGTCGTCCTGGACGATGCGGACGGTGTTGAGCAGGTTGCTGCCGACGATCCGGAGCCGGGCTTGGGGGGACAAGGTGCCACCCAGCTTGCTCGCCAGGTCCTGAAGGCTTACGTCCCAGATGCGTTCGCTGTCGAACAGGGTCCCGTCCATGTCGAACAGGACCGCTTCGAGTGCTGCGTGGTTCAAGGTCGGCTCTCCTCGGTACCGGGCCGGATGACTCGTTGCGGATAGTCGGTGGTGACACCGTCCGCGCCCCAGGCGATGGCTCGATCGACTTCAGTTCGGGTTGGCGCCGGCCACAGGCAGTACTCCAGCCCTTTGTCGTGGGCCTGCTTGATGAGCTCCGGATTGCTTCCCTGCCAGCCGACTCCCACCCATTTGGTGCCCAGGGCGAGTGCCTGCTCCAGCAGCTGTTCGGACCCGGTCTCGGACAAGAGCGCGCAGCGTACGTCGGTGAAGGCTTGAACGAGTGGTTCGAGCCTTTCGGCGTGGAAGCTGATGGGCTGGATCCGCTGTCGCAGTTCCGGACGCTCGGCCAGCAGCCGGCGGAGTGGTTCCACTGCCGCGTCGGCTTTGATCTCGGCCAGGATGGTGATGTCAACGGCCTCGATCGCTTCTTCGAAGGTGGGGATGTGCTCGCCGTTGCCGGCATCCAGGTCTTGCAGCGCGCCGAGGGTGAGGTCTTCGACTGCGCCGCGACCGTTGGTTGTGCGGTCCACTGTCGGATCGTGGATCAGGACGATGTGACCGTCCTTGGTGAGGCGCAGGTCGAGCTCGACTTCGTCCACGCCGTCGTGGACGGCGCGTAGGTAGGAGGAGATCGTGTTCTCGGGCATGTAGCCCATGGCGCCGCGGTGGCCGGTGATACGAAACGGTGCCACCGGGGTCAGCCCTCGTCTCCGACGAGCTTGTCGTACTTCGCTTTGATCTTCTCTTCGCCGGCCTTCAACTGCTCTGCCACGCTGTCCAGCACCTGTTGGGCCGGCTGGTTGTCGCCGTAGATCTTCTGCAGTCCTGCGTAGATGATCGGTGATGCGTTCTGCACGTAGGCGTCGACCTCGTCGAGTTTGCCCGCCTGTGCCAGCTGGGCGACGGCCACGCCTCGGTTGGGGTCCTTGTCCAGCGCGGTCTTGTATTCGGACCGGTTCACGGCCTCCTTCACGACCGGCAGGTAGCCGGTTCCCAGTGACCAGGTCGCGGCCGATTCTGGAGAGGAGAGGAACTTGATCACTTCCCAGGCGGCTTCCTTGCGCTCCTTCGGTATGCCCTTGAAGATCGAAAGTCCGCCGCCGCCTGTTGGTACGCCATGCGTGACTTGGGTAGGCAGTGGGCTGACCCCGACGTCGAACTTGGCCGCCTCATAGGTCCCGGACAGCGCACCGGTCGAGTTCATATAGGTTCCGACCAAGCCGTTGTTGAAGTTGGTCCCGTAATCGCGGGTAAGGATGGCCATCTTGTCTTCGAAGATCAGCTTCCGCATCCAGTCTGCGCACTCGACGGCTCCGCCTTTGTTGACGGTGACGTCGAGGCCGTTGGAGATGCGCCCACCGAACTGCCACACGCTGGCTTCGAACTCCCAGCTGTCGCCGCCGGACAGTTCGGTCGCCTTCACGGGCTTGCCGGCGGCCTTCTGGTTGATCAGCGCAGGCCCCCACTCCCGCAGTTCTGTCCAGGTCTTCGGCCCGCGGTCGGGGAGCCCGGCCTTGGCGAACAGATTCTTGTTGTAGTACATGATCGGTGTGCTGCGAGCGAACGAGACCCAGTACAGCTTGTTCTTGATGACGCCGGCGTTGAGCAGGTTCGGGTAGAACGACGATGTGAACGCGTCGTCGGCGTAGCTGTCGAGCTCCTCGAGCGTTTCGTTGAGGAAGAAGATCTGCCAGGCAGTCTGGCCGAACGCCATGATGTCCGGTACCGATTTCGCTCGCAGGGCCGCGGTGACCTTGGACGTGGCGTCGAAGTAGTTTCCCTGGAACTGCGCCTGGGCGTAGATCTCGTCCTGTGAGTCGTTGAACTTGTTGAGCAGGTTGTTCAGCAGGTTTCCCGGCTTCCCGTTCCACGAGCTCCACAGAACGACCTTCTGACTGCGTTTGCGGTATTTCTCCGGCACCTTGATGTCGACCGCAGCGAACCCGCCGCCGCCTCCGCCACCGCCACCGCCTGAGCAGGCTGCAAGGGCAGGAATTGCGAGAGCGCCGGCGCCGGCCAGTTTGAGCAATGAGCGTCTGCTCAACCCGTTGCTCAGGCTGCGGGCAGAGTTGTTTCCTGACATGGGATGCGGTCCTTTCGGCTGTGACGGCAGTGAGTTGGTCGACCCTTGAGTGGGTCAGCCCTTGATCGCCCCGCCGGAGAATCCGGCAACGATGTAGCGCTGTGCGAGGAGAAAGATGACGATCATGGGTGCGGCGACCATGACGGTGCCGGCCATGATGGCGCCCCAGTCGTTGTAGCCTTCCTGGGATTTCAGGTAGAGCAGGCCGATCGGCAAGGTACGCATCTGGGTTGTCGTCGTGATGATCAACGGCCAGATGAAGTCGTTCCACACCTCGATCACCGTGATCAGCGCAACCGTGATCATCATCGGTCGCGACATCGGCACGACCAGTTGCAGAAGGATCCGCAGGTGGCCGGCTCCGTCGACTCTGGCGGCCTCGAACACCTCGCGCGGCAGCGTCATCATCTGCTGGCGGAGCAGAAACATTCCGAACGCCGATCCCGCCCCGGGGATGATGAGCCCCGCGTAGCTGTCGACCCAGCCGAGATGGGATGCGGTCAGGTAGTTGGGGAGAAGCGTGATCGTGCCCGGGGTCATCAGCGTGCCGAGCAACAGGAAGAAGATGCCGCGTTTGAAGGGGAACGGCAGGAACGTGAAGGCGTAGGCCGAGCCGGTTGCCAGCACCATCTTGATGGCGGTTCCGATGACGGTCACGATGATCGAGTTGACGAAGAAGGACCCGAACGGCGCGTCGTGCCAGGCGTTGGCGAAGTTCGACCAGTGCAGGTGGTGCGGGATCCATTGGAGTGGGAAGCGGTAGATCTCGCCGCTGGGTTTGACCGCTGAGCTGAACAGCCAGTACAGCGGCATGATGAAGACGGCAGCGATCAGCACCAGCAGTGCATAGAGGGCGATCTGTCGCGGCGCGGTCCTGTTGGCGGTCTTTTGTCGTGCGGTGGTGTTCGCGCTCACTGGTAGGTCACCTTCCGCTCGGCGAATCGGGTCAGCAGGAAGGTGATCGCCAGCAGCATGATCAGCATGATCATCGCCGCGGCAGCTGCCAGTCCGGCATCGGAGGCCTGGAATGCCTGCTGGTAGATGAACCAG
This sequence comes from Kribbella sp., assembly GCA_035697365.1. Classification (GTDB taxonomy): domain Bacteria; phylum Actinomycetota; class Actinomycetes; order Propionibacteriales; family Kribbellaceae; genus Kribbella. The sequence continues at coordinate 10,097 of DASSDE010001223.1, forward strand.
CTCAAGGTGGTCGACGAGATACCCGGACCGCCTCCGGTCATGATGGCGGTGACGTCATAGGCCTGGAACGTGCCGATGATCGAGGTCACGATCAGGAAGTAGGTGACGGGGGAGAGCAGGGGCAGAGTGAGGTAGCGGAAGCGCGACCAGCCACCCGCACCGTCCAGCCTCGCGGCCTCGAACAGGTCACTTGGCAGGTTCTGCAGTCCGGCGACGTAGATGATGGCGCAGAACCCGATGCCCTTCCACAGATAGACCATCACGAGGGCGTACAGCGAATAATGGGAGCTGGTCGTCCACTGCGGTGAAGTGATGCCGAGCGGTTCCAGGACTGCGCGCAGCAGGCCGAAGCTCGGGTCGAGGATGAACAGCCAGAGCGTGGCGATCGCAGCCCCGGACACGATGTGGGGTGCGAAGCTGATCGTCCGGACCAGGCCCCGACCGACAAGCCGCTGGTTCAGCACCAACGCCGTTCCGAGACCACCTGCGACGGCGCCGACGACGATCACCGCAACGAACTTCAGCGTGTTGAGCAACACGTGGCCGAAGTCGGAGCTGGTGAACAATTCGCCGTACGCCGCCGGACCGGCCCACGTCGGACTCGGGGAGATCATGTCCCACGAGGTGAAGCTCAGGTAGAAGTTGTAGATCACCGGCCAGTAAGAGAAAACCAGGATGAGCGCAAGGTTCGGGCCGACCAACGCCGCGAACAGCAGGTAGTCCTTGCCATGCCGCTGCCAGGAGCGTCTCCAGCGTGCCGCGGTCTTCGCGGTCGGAGGCTGTCGTTTCATTCAAAGGCCTCTCGGATATCGCTCATCTGATCGATCGAGCGAGCCAGGCGGGTCCCCTGATTAAGGCAGCGGCAGTGCCGATCTGGCAATCCTCCGGTCAAAGTGAGGGTTAGAATGCTCACATGAGCGATACCAGCGGCGGCGCTGACGTACCCAAGGTCGACGGCCGGCGAGTACGTGGCAAACAGAGCCAGATGCTGTTGATGGCTGGGGTGGCGCGGCGCTACTACCTCGAGCAGCGTTCTCGCGTGCAGATCGCAGAGGAGCTCGGCCTGTCCAGGTTCCAGGTCGGCCGGCTGCTGGAACGGGCTCGTGAAACCGGCTTGGTGCGGATCGAGATCGGACTGCCCGATGACCTGGAGATGGACCTGTCCGGCCAGTTGCAGGATCGCTTCGGGCTGCGGTACTGCGCCGTGACCCAGGCGCCGGACGACTCCCTGCAGCTCTTGCGGAGCAGCGTCGGGCAAGCCGCAACCTCTTTGCTGCAAGAGATCGTGACCGATCGGGACGTCGTGGGTATTTCATCGACGCGCACGCTGATGGGCCTGCCAGATCTCGCTGATGGATTCAGCCGGTGCGCTGTCGTACAGATCACCGGAGCGGTGTCGCGTATCGACGCATGGGACGTGATGGAAGCAGTACGCCGGTTCACGCGGGCCGGCGGAGGGCCCGCCTACCTCTACTACGCGCCGATGGTGTGTCCGGACGACTCAGGTCCGGAGATCTATCGCAAACAACCGGACTTCGTGCGCTGCCGGCAGCTGTTTCGCGAGTTGACAGTCTGCGCCATCGGCATCGGCGCTTGGGGCGACGAGCTGTCGACGGTTTACGAGGCGGCGTCGGCACACGACCGGGAGACTGCTCGCGACCTGAAGGTGTGCGCAGAGGTCGTCGGACTCCTCCTGGACGATCAAGGCCACACAGTGCAGACGCCGATCAACGAAAGGATGATCGGCATCTCCGAGGCCGAGCTGCGTTCCGTGCCGACGCGGATCGGCATCGCCTTCGACGCACGCAAGAGTGATGCCGTTCGAGCCACACTGAAATCTGGTCTGATCAACGGGATTGTCATCGACCGCGCCCTGGCCGAGGCCGTCCTCCTGGCAGGCCCGTGATGTGCTTTCCAGCGTTGTGGTTCAGGTGTCGGTGTGGAGGCGGCCGTGAAGGTGCCAGTCGTGCCAGCCGTCGGCGTGCTTGACGGCTTGTCGCAGCGTTCCCTCGAGTCTGTATCCGGTGCGCTCGGCGACCCGGCAGGATGCGGTGTTGGCGGTCGAGTGGTGCAGGTCCACCCGGTTGAAGCCGATCTGCCCGAAAGCCCAAGCGGACAAGGCTTCCACCGATCTCGCGGCGATGGCGCGGCCCCGGGACGCCGGAGTCACCCAGTACGACAGGCTCGCTGACCCTTCGGCCAACGAGATGTTGCGCAGTCCGACCTGGCCGAGCGGCTGGTCGTCCTCACCGACGGCCGCCCAGCTCGCCGCTGTCTCGCTTTGCCAGCGGTCGCTCCACTGCCCGGCCCACTCGCGCGCCTCCTCGAGAGTGTCGAGTCGCCGGACATGCCAGCGCTGGATGTCGGGACAGTTGAAGGCGGTTCGCACCACGGCTGCGTCGCTTACCTTCCACGGTCGCAGCACCAGTCCATCGCCGGCTGCCAAATGCGGTTGTGTGACGTCCCGCAGTGTTCCCTCGGGCAACGCCGGATCCACGAGCAAAGGCATGCCGCGATGGTAATGCGGCCAAGTCGAGTGCTCGACGTCCCATTCAGCATCAGTCAGCACTGGTCACTGGCCGTCTGATCGTCCGATCTGCTGCTCGGCAAGTAGCCTGCGTCGGCCAGAGCGGTCCGCAGCTTGCGGCGGGCGTCGAACATCATTTTGTAGATGGCGTTGTGCGTCGATCCGAGCTGGTCGGCGAGCACATCGGTCGGCATGCCGTTCAGTATCAGTGCGACGAAGACCAGCTTCTGCTTCGCCGTCAGCGTCTCGTTGACGGCGCGATGTACGGCGTCCATCAGGTCCCGGCTCTCGGCGTGCGCCTCCGGCCCGATGTCGAGTCCGGTCGGCAGCCGTTCCCAGTCCTCGTCGTCGAACGCGATGCCGGCGCGCTGCCAGAAGTGCCGGTTGATCTTGGCGGCCACGTCGAAGATCACGAACTTGTATGCCCAGGTGGTGAACTTGCAGTCCCCGCGGAACGTCCCGACCTTGCCGCAGATCGTCAGCAGCGCGTCCGCGGCGGCCTGGTGTGCGATGTCGTCCAGCTCCGGTCCGGCCAGCCGCAGCCTGGAGGCGCGCCGCCTGACCTCTGATCTCGCCGCTCGCTGGAGGACTTCGTACAGGCGCCGGCTGGCAAGCTCACGCCGATCTCCACCGCTGCTCAAGTCGCGAACCCAGGCCCGGTTCTCCTGGGCTACCTCCGCAGAGACGGCCTGTTTGCTCATGGACTGCCTCCAGGGTCGGGAGCCGGCCGGGGTGGAACGGCTCCGAAGATGCCTTGGAACGATGAAACGGCAGCGATGAGGGACTTGCGTCTCACTGTGAGATCCGGGTCACACGTGCGCCCGGATCAGATGTAGTCGTCCGGGGCGATCTCGAAGAGCCGGATCTTTCGGTAGATCGACGCCCGCGAGATCCCGAGCGACGTGGCCGCCACGTCCTTGCGGCCCTCGGCGGCGCGCAGCGCTTGCACGATGGCGCCGCGCTCGACCCATTCCATCGGGGTAAGCCGGCGGCGCAGCCCGCGGCCGAAGCGAGTCGGCAGGTCGGAAATGTCGAGCTGGTCGCCATCGGTGGCGCGCAGCATCTCAACCAGCAGGTCGTTGATCTCGGCCACGTTCCCCGGCCAGCGTTCGTGCTGGAGCCTGGTCATCAGCTGCCCGGTGACCGCCACGGAACGCGTTCCGGGCT
>DASSDE010001224.1:0-2157 GCA_035697365.1 Kribbella sp.
GGGGGATGCACGACCTGCTGCTCGCGAACCAGGACAAGCTGCAGCCGGCCGACATGCTCCGGTACGCCGACCAGCTCGGACTCGATCGGGAGCGGCTGCATGACGAGGTGAAGCGGCATGTCGCGGCGGCCCGGGTCGCGCAGGACGTGGAGTCGGCCGATCTGAGCGGTGTGTCCGGGACGCCGACGTTCTTCATCAACGGGCAGCGGCACTACGGCGCGTACGACGTCGAGACGCTGAAGGCGGCGATCCATGTGGCCCGGGCGCGGGCGAAGATCAACCGCCGGGGCTGACTGGATCTTGTGGTACTAGGGCATTTCTGCCACTGTCGCGGGGCGGTGCGGATGCCTGACGCTGGTGGCTCCCCTGAGCGTTAAGGAGCCCACCATGACCGTTCTGACCTCGGTTGTCCTGCAGACGCCCGCCGCCGGCCGGGACGCCGCCGTCGCGCATTTCGCCGGCCGGTTGTCGTTCGAGGCCGACGTCTCCGATGTGGCCGCGGACATCGGTGCCGGGGTCACCGGCTGGGTGCTGATCGACAGCCGCAGCCAGGAGAGCTGGGACCAGGGTCACGTGCCCGGCGCGATCCACCTGCCGACCCGCGAGGTCGCTGCCCGCGCGGCGTCCGTCGTACCCGACGGTGCGACGGTGGTCACGTATTGCTGGGGGCCGGGGTGCAACGGGGCGACCAAGGCGGCGCTGGAGTTCGCCCGGCTCGGGTATCCGGTGAAGGAGATGATCGGCGGATTCGAGTACTGGACCCGCGAAGGGCTGCCGGTCGAGACAGCCGCCGGCATCGAACGCCGGGCGACCGATCCGCTCACCGCGCCGCTCGGGATCGCCTGCGCCTGCTGACCAGGCTCAGACGCCCTCTCAGAGACCGGCCAGGTAGTCCGCGTTGCCGCGGATGGCGGCCTCGTAGCGCTTGATCTCCGCGCTGTCCACGCGGTCGGCGATGACGAGCAGCAAGCTCGCCAGTGCCTTGTCCTTCTGCCCGGCCGCGTGCAGCGTGAGCGCCTTGAACACCCGCAGCGAGTCCGACTCCGGGAACTCCGCGCAGGCCTTCTTGAACACGTCCAGCGAGTCGTCGAACCGGTCGAGGTTGCGCAGCGTGCTGCCGTACTGCAGCAGGCACTTGCGTCGTGTCTCCCCGCTCAACCCGGGGAGCGCGCGCTCGTAGTACCCGACCGCCTTCGCTTCCTGCCCGTCGGTGTCGTACGACCCGCCGACCTCGTACAGCACGTACGGGTTGTCCGGATGCTCGGTCAGCAGCCGCTCGAAGAAGTCGATCGTCGGCTGCATGTTCGACCGGTCCCGCCGGCCGAACGCCTCCTCGATCGTCGCTGCCAGTTCCGGCGTCAGTTCTGTGGTCACATCACCATCATGCCGCGTGTCTCAGTTGGTCCGGCGCTGCTGCCACGGCCAGGAGCCGGAGATCTCCACTTCGAGGGCGAAGCTGAGGACGGTGCGGATGACGACGATCAGGCCCAGGACGAGGACGGATTGGGCCGAGGTGTCGACGATGATCGAGCGGATGATGTCGCCGACGATCAGGATCTCCAGGCCGAGCAGGATGACCCGGCCGAGGTTGACGCGCAGGCGCTGGTACGTGTTCGTGCCCTTGTGCAGTACGTCGTACACGTAGCGGATCAGAACGACGGCGAGGCCGATCGCCATGATGAACACGCCGGCGCCCTCGATCACCCGCGCCACATCGGCGAACACGGCCTCGAAGTCCACCGTCCACAAGTACCAGTCAGGCGGCCGCCGTGGTGGCTGCCTCGCCGGGCTTGATGTTCTGGTTCAGGTGGAAGACGTTGTCCGGGTCGTACGCCGTCTTGAGTGCGACCAGCCGGGCCAGCTTCGCCGGCGGGAACGCGCGGTTGATCGGGTCGCCGTTGAGCGTGTTCACGTAGGCCCCGTTCGCGTACGGCGCCAGCGTCGCGGCGTACTCACGAAGCTGAGCGATCCGTGCCTCGTCCTCCGCCGGATCCTCCCACCGCGTCGCGGTGACGAACTCGAACAGCGTGTCGCGGTGGCTGAACGCGGCGTCCTCGTCCGGTACGTCGGCGATCGCACCGCCGTACGCCTGCAGGCTCGCAGCGACACCAGGCGTCTGCAGCAGCGCGCGGATCGCGTCGTCCGGCAAGGCCTTGA
>DASSDE010001225.1:0-8229 GCA_035697365.1 Kribbella sp.
GGCACCCGCCCGGCCCTTGCCGTGCACCTCCGTGACCGGTAGGCCGTACCCGCGCACCGCGCGCAGGTAGAACTCCGCCTCCAGGTATTCCAGGTTGAGGGCGAAGGTCAGTACCGCGCCGTCGCTGGGCTTGGCAGCGGACTCGCCGCCGCCGAGGTCAAGATCCAGATCGATCCCGGCACCGGTGTCGGCGGAGGCCGGGTTCAGGACCCCGCCGGCGAGCAGGCCGGCTCCGGCAAGCCCGGCGCCGGCACCAGCTACACCGGCCGCCCGCAGGAACTTCCGCCGATTCACGTTGCTCTCGGCACTACGGTCGATCGCGCCTGACCCGCACCTAACCGGGGCGATGTTCGGTCTCTCCCCGGGTCCGATCGGCACAGGGCTACGCATCACCGTCAGGACCTGACTGTCCCGGGGCCGGGCCTGACGTGTGTGCCCGAACCTGAGGACCCGGGAAGCACTCGTTGTCACGTCGGTGGGCTCAGCCGCACTCAGGACAGCCGAGGCTCGCGACGTACCAACGCAACCGGCCGATCAGTTGAACAGGCCGAGCAGGCTGTGACCCCAGTGGCCGCCACCGCTCCACCGCGAGCTGATCTCGACGTACAGGCCGACGACGATGTTGAGGCCCGAGTGGTAATCCATGAAAATCGATCTCCTTCTTGTCGGACGACGGGGAACGAGCCGCCGTCCGGGTCCGATCTGGCGGAATCCGGACCCGAACTATGGAGCCGGCGACTCGCAGCAAGGATTTGCTCCCGTCATGGATTCGGAAGCAGCAGAACCGCGGATGGGCCCAACTCACGGGTAATATGCAGACGAAGCAACACCGTCGGGTATCGACGACATGGGGAGCACGCTGATCGAGGTGTACGCCGACGTACGTGCGGATCAGCTCCACCTGCCGAACTACTCGGTTGAGCGCTTCGGCGAACAGCTCGCCATGCTCCGACGCACCCGTCCCGCCTAGGACAACGCAACGCCACCAAACAAGAAAGCCGAACCCTGTCAGGATCCGGCTGTCGAGGCTTCACGCGGGGCGGATGCGGTGCACTGCGAGGTGATCCTTGAGGCCGAGGAGCAGCCAGTTGCCGGTGACGTCCGCGATCGCCGCTCCGTCCCGCATGGGAGGGGAGCAGATCGCACCGGTCCGATCCAGAGCGACCGTTCCGGCGTACTTGATGACCTCCTCTTTCTTGCTGCCGTTCTTGCTCTGGAGTTCGCCCCAGATGTACGGACCGACACCCAACGCGGCGGTGAATTGGAGACTGCCGACACGCTGTTTGCCCTTGGCGGCTGAGCCCTTGGGGAGATCCTGCGTGACGAATCCGTTGGGTCCTTTGGCAAACCAGGACAGGCCGCTGTCCCAGACCAGCAACGGGGGCTGGGTCCCGACGACGATCTGCGTCGCGTTCTTCTCTGTCAGCTCGATCTGGTGGCCGTTCGACAACTGGACGAGTTCGTAGACTCCCCGTGCAGATCCGGGGTGGAGAAGGACGAAGTCAGCCGCTGTAGCCTCGTGCTCGTAGGGCCAGCCCAGCGCGTTCGTGCCGCTCCAGCGCGGCTGACCGGTACGCGCGTCTCGGACCTCGGGTAGCCAGGCCGGGGATTTCGCCTTACGGCGGACCACGACGACCGAGTTGCCGTCGCCCGACAGACCCGTGACTCCGTCGGCTCTCCAGAGTTCGGTGCCGGTTCTGGCGTCGAGCGCGATCGTGGTCGGGGATTTGGCCGGGAAGTACGGCCCGTACGGCGCGCTGACCGTCGCGAGGACGACGGACTCGGCGACGGCTGTCACCATTGTGCGGTGGGTCGTGGCGGAAGGTGTTGCGACAAATGCCCAGGCCGGGTCGCCGGTCTGGACGTCGACACCGATGACGCCGCTGGTCGTGGCGCCCTGCTGTGCTGCCGCGTACGGGATCGGGAGGATCTGACCGGCCGGCCGGACCCCGGGATTCTGGATGGTGATCGGCGAGAAGTACCGGGCTGGACCGACGATGGACAACCACCCGGACCCGATCCCTGGCAGCATGGTCGGCTTGCTTCCGTCGAGCGTCCACCGCCGCACGCCGTCAGCGGCGCCGAAGCAGACAAGCCGAACCTTCCCGGTTCCGGAGCCGTCGGCGAGCACCACCGTGTCACCGACAATTCGCCCGCGTCCCGGCAGCGCCTCGCCCGGTGTGACCAGCGGCTCCTCCCAGGTCTTCTCCAGCTTCAGCGGCGGCGCGGCCTTGCCTGGGCTCGCCCCGCAGGCCGCGACCAATGGAACGGAAGCGGCGCCCAGCAAAAGTGTCCGTCGGCGCACGAGCATGGGAAGACCGTAGCGACAACGAGGGTCGGGTCCGCGCGCGCATCAGCGGCCGGCTCATACGACCCGCAGGCCGGCGCCGGCCCCACCGCGGTCCCGCCGGTGGTTTCGTGTGCGCGCAGAGGTCGGCGCGCTCGTAGGTGCATGCTGGAAGGGTCGGGCAGGTTGGCTGGAGGTGCTGTGCGGCTTGACGGGAAGGTCGTGCTGGTCACCGGCGGGTCGGCCGGGATCGGAGCCGCTGTGGCTGAGCGGTTGGCGGCGGTCGGCGCGCGGGTGGTTGTGCACGGGCGGTCTGAGGCGCGGACTGCCGCCGTTGCCGACCGGGTCGGGGGAGTACCGGTCACCGGCGATCTCGGAGCGCCGGAGGTGGTTGCCGAGGCCGCGCTGGGTGTTCACGGGCGGATCGACGTGCTGGTCGCCAACGCGGGTGTGGGGTGGTCGGGGCCGTTCGTCGAGATGCGGCGCGACGAGATCGAGCGGCTGGTCGCGGTCGACCTGGTCGCGCCGCTGCAATTGGTCCGTTGTCTGCTGCCGGCGATGGTTGAGCGCCGGAGCGGCCACATTGCGCTGGTCGGCTCGATCGCCGGGGGCACGGCAGTGGCCGGTGAAGCCGTGTACGCGGCGACCAAGGCCGCGATCGACGTCTTCGCCGAGAGCCTGAGGCTGGAACTTCGTGGTAGTGGTGTAACCGTGAGCCTGACTGTCCCGGGTGTGGTGGACACCGGATTCTTCACCGCGCGCGGCCGTGCGTACGACCGCAAACGACCCCGCCCGCGGCCTGCGGTCACGGTCGCGCAGGCCCTGGTCGATGGCATTGCCAACGACCGTGCCGAGAACTGGGTTCCTGGCTGGCTGCGGGTGGCGCCCGCCGTCCGGGCAGTTGCTCCAGGCCTCTACCGGCGGTTGGCGGCCCGGTTCGGCGAACAGGTACTGCCGCGGACCGAGGAGGGCCGGTGAACGGGATCGTCGTACCATCGGCCGACGCGTTCTTCCTGCACATCGAGCCGACGGGCGCTGCTCAGCATGTCGGCGGGGTCGTCATGCTCGAGCCGACCGATCGGCGGCCGTCGATCGGCGAGGTCCGGAAGCTGGTCGGCGGCGGGTTCGCCCGGTTGCCGCGGATGCACCAGCGCCTCGCGCCGCCATCGCGCTGGCGCCGTCCGCGATGGATCGAGGCCGGCGCGGTGGACCTGGACTGGCACGTGATCGAGCATCACTCGGTACACGGGCGCGCCGGTCTCCTGCGGTACGTCGGCGACCTCGCCGGGCAGCCGATGCCGCGAGACATGCCGCTGTGGCGGATCGCGCTCGTGCGCGACGTCGGCCCGGGCGGTGCCGATGCGCTGGTGGTAGTCGTCCACCATTCGATTGCCGACGGCATCGGAACGGTCCTGCAGACCTTCAGCCTGTTCGAGCCACGCCCGGAGCTGCCGATCCCGACCGGTCCGACACCCGGCCGCCTGGCGCGGGCCGCGGCGGTCACGGTAGGCCTTGCCCAGCTGGCGACCGACGGCACCAGTAGGCCGCTGCCACCGGGGTCGTTGCGCCGCGACTTCAATGTCGCCGAGATCGAGTTGGAGGTCGTACGACGGGCCGCCGCGGCGCGCGGTGTACGTGTTACCGATGTCTTGATCGCACTGCTCGCAGACGGCCTGTACGCGGCCGCTCCCGCGCTCGCGTGGTCGGTGCGCAAGCAGCTTCGGTTCTCGGTGACGACAATGGTGCGGACGCCGGACAGCGCGGCGGAGGGGAACGCGACGGCGGCGACCATGGTCGAGGTGCCGGTCGACGGACGTCCGTTCGACGAACTGCTGGCTGAGGTGTCCGCACGGACCGCGCGGCTGCGCCGGCCGACACGGGCCTTGGCGTCCCGGTTCGTGATGGCGACCGGTCTACGGGCGGTTCCGGAGCCGTTCGTACGCTGGTTCGCGCGGACTGTCTACGGGCCGCGCTTCCTGCACGCAGTGGTGTCGAACATGCCCGGCCCCAAGGTCCCGATGACGTTCGCCGGCGTACCGCACCACAGCGTGTACCCGATCCTGCCGCTGGTTCCAGGTACGCCACTCGCCGTCGGTGCGTTGAGCTGGGGAGGCGTTCTGGGGGTCGGGCTGGCAACCGACCCACAACTGGTGAACGGCGCCGCACTCGCCGATCATGTGCACCACGCGCTGCGGAGGCTAGGGACCGGGCCACTCCAGGGCGAGGAAGAGGCGAGCGCGTGACTCGGGGTCGTCCAGCCGCTCGCCGTAGAGCGCCCTGAGACGCGCCATCCGGTAGCGCACGGTTTGCGGGTGGATGCTCAATTCGTGCGCGATCGCCTGCCGGTCGCCGAAGTGCCGCAGCCAACTCGCCAGCGTCTCCGCAAGCCGTTCCCGGGCCGCTGCGGTCTCGTCGCCGAGCGGTGCGAGCATCTCGTCGCGCAACGCGGCGACCAGCGACTCGTCCCGCCAGACGATCAGCGCGTCGAGATGCTCATCTGCGAACACCGGGTCGTCGGTCAGTACGCCGGTCTTCCGCAGCCGGGCCGCGATCCGCGCGATCTCCAGGCTGCGGGGGAGTTGTGCCGGAGCGACGGAGTTGCCGACGACCGCACCGAGACCGGCCAGTTCGCGGCTCAGCTGCAGCCGGCGACCGGGACCGGACGGCGCGGGAACTATCGCGCCGACGACGACACCGTTGCGACGGATCGGCAGCGCGCCCGGCTCGAGCCGGGCGACCAGCGTGGAGGCCGATTCATGGTCGGTGTCGCTGTAGATGATGACCGCGGCCGTCTCCGGGATCCGCCAGGCGGCCTGCAGGGCTGCGGTCCGGATCGCCTCGGTACTCGCGCGGCTGGACAGCAGCAGGTTCGCGAGTTCCTCGCGGCGGCGTTCGCGGGCCATCGCGTCGTCGATCTGCTCTTGCAGGTAACCATTGGCCGCCGAAAACGACAGCTGGTTGACGAACACGAAGACGGAGTCGGCCAGCGCGGCGAGGTTGTCGGGTGCGAAGTTCAGCCGGAGAGCGGTCGCGGCGACGTGCCGCCAGGCGACTCGTGCGCCGAGCTGGAAGGCAGTCAGCAACCTGGTGAGGTCGTTTCCCTCCTGCAACTGGCGACGGCCGATCTGCTCGAACACCCGGCGTACGGTCTCGTCGGCCCGGTCCAGGGTGGTCCGGTCCGGGCTGTTCAGGTTGGTGATCGACATGTCGAGCAGCCGGTGGACGAAGAGCGCGGCCGGTTTCACGACCGCGTCGCGGTTGGCGTCCAGGAAGGCGGCGTAGTCGGGCCAGTGCTCTGCCAAGCCGTTGCGGACCTCCGCGACCAGATCGGGCAGACCGTCCAGGAGGGCTTGTTCGAGGCGAGTGCGGTCGAAGGTCAACGCAGTCATCCGAAGACTCCCAAGCGGGGCTGTCGGGGCAACTGTCACCCGGTGACAAATTCTCTCAGCCCGAATGTACTCCGTCGGGGCAGAGTTGGCAGAAAACGCTTCCGATCATGGAGAGGTGCATCCAGACGGACTGCAGAACCCCGCGGAACTGGGCACGAGAGAGCAGGGCGAGAACTTTCCTGTCGCGCTGAAGCTCTTGCCCGCGGTACACCGAGAAGCGCTGCACGCTGTCTACGCCTATGCCCGCACCGTCGACGAGCTCGGCGACAGCTACCTGGGGGACCGCACGGCGGCACTGCACGCCTTCGCCGCAGACCTTGACCGCATCTGGACCGGCCACGATCCGGAGCATCCGGTGCTGCGCCGCCTGCGCCCGGTCGTGGAGTCCCATGCGCTGACCACCCAGCCCTTCCACCGTCTGATCCAGGCAAACCTGCAGGACCAGACAGTCACGCGTTACGAGACTTTCGAGGATCTGATCGGCTACTGCCGGCTCTCCGCCGATCCGGTCGGCCGGATGGTGCTCGGCGTGTTCGACGTCCATGACGCCGAGACCGAGCGCCTGTCCGATCTGGTGTGTACGGCACTGCAACTCGTCGAGCACTGGCAGGACGTGGCCGAGGACCACCGGGCCGGGCGGATCTACCTGCCGCGGAGGGATCGCGCGACGTACGGCGTCGCCGAGTGCGATCTGGAGCGCGAGCATGCGTCGCCGGCGTTGCGTGAGTTGATGCTGCTCGAGACCGCACGGGCGGCGGCGATGCTCGACGAAGGCGCGGCGATCGTGCGTCGGCTGCACGGCTGGTCCAGGCTGTCGGTCGCCGGGTTCGTGGCCGGCGGCCGGGCGACAGTCCGGGCGTTACGCCGTACCGGTGGCGACGTACTGGGCAGACAAGCCCGGCCGTCGAAAACCGGCACGGTCCGTTGTCTCGTGAAGGCAGTGCTGGGATGACCCCGACTGTCGCGGAGGCGTACGAGGCCTGTCTGGACATCACGAGGACCGAGGCGCGCAACTTCTACTACGGCATCCGGCTGCTGCCGGTGCCGAAGCGCAACGCCTTGTCGGCCTTGTATGCGTTGGCGCGGCGCATCGACGACATCGGTGACGGCGACCTGCCGTCGGGCGAGAAACGCACAGCGTTGGCCCGGGTGCGCAAGGATCTCGGCCGGCTCGACGAGCTGGGCGACCCGGTCTACGTCGCGGTCGCGGATGCTGCCCGCCGGTATCCGGTTCCGCTCGGCGCGTTCGAAGAGCTCGTCGCAGGGGTCGAGACCGATCTTGCCGAGGTCCGCATCGCCGACTTCGACGAGCTGGTCGTGTACTGCCGGCGCGTCGCGGGATCGGTCGGGCGGCTGTGCCTGTCGATCTTCGGCCCGAGGACGACGGACGCCGACTTCGAGACGCTCTCGCTGTACGCCGACCAGCTCGGGATCGCGCTGCAGCAGACGAACATCCTGCGAGACATCCGCGAGGACTTCGTCAACGATCGCGTCTATCTGCCTGCCGACGAGCTGGAACGCTTCGGCGTCCGGATCACGCTCGACGACCACGGCAACCTCGACGATCCGCAGGGCCGGCTTGCCGGATACGTCCGATACGCGGCGGGGCGTGCGCAGGACTGGTATTCGCTGGGTTGGCGGCTGCTGCCCTACCTGGATCGGCGCAGTGGCGCCTCGTGCCGGGCGATGTCGGGCATCTATCACCACCTGCTCCGCCGGATCGGGGCCAATCCGGTGCTCGTGTACGACAGGCGCTTGTCGTTGTCCGCGGGGGAGAAGGCGCAGGTAGCGCTCGCGTCATTGGCCGGAGCGCGATCATGAGGCGCGTCGCGGTCGTCGGCGGCGGACTCGCCGGGATCACTACAGCGCTCGAACTGGCCGACGCGGGGTGCGAGGTGGTGCTGCTGGAGCGCCGGTCGAAGCTGGGTGGGTTGACCCACTCGTTCGAGCGGGACGGGCGATGGATCGACAACGGCCAGCACGTTTTCCTGCGGTGCTGTACGTCGTACCTCGGGCTGCTCGAGCGGCTCGGGGTGCGGGACCAGGTGTTCGTGCAGCCGCGGCTCGACGTCGCGGTACGGAGCGGCCGGCGCGCCGGCGTCGGGCGGATCCGGCGCAATGCGATGCCCGCTCCGTTGCACCTCGGACCGGCGCTGGCGTCGTACCGCTGGTTGAGTGTCGCGGAGCGAGTTGCTGCCGTACGGGGCGCTTTGGCGATGGGCAGGGTGGATCGGGCCGCTCCGGAGACGGACGCGCAGTCGTTCGGGGCGTGGCTGGTGGCGCATGGTCAGAGCCCGCGGGCCGTGGAGGTATTGTGGGAGCTGATCGGAGTCGCCACTCTCAATGCAGCAGCCGATGACGCGTCGCTTGCCGTTGCGGTGACTGTCTTCCAACTCGGGTTGCTCGAGCGCGCCGAGGCCGCGGACATCGGCTGGTCGCTGGTGCCGTTGCAGCAGTTGCACGGCGAGGCCGCTGCGCGGGCGTTTACTGCCGCCGGTGTCGCGGTGCGGCTGCGGGCCCGGGTCCAGTCGCTCGAGGCGGTCGGTAACGGCT
>DASSDE010001226.1:0-3109 GCA_035697365.1 Kribbella sp.
CCTTCTGGAGCAGGACCTTGAACCCGTCAGGATCGGTCGCGGCCAACTCGCTCGCCTCGTCCGTCCAGGCCAGATGCGCGATCTGGTGCGCGATCGTCCAGCCCTCGGCCGGGGTCGGAGTAGACCACTCCTCCGCGGCCAGCCCGCCGACCAACCGGTCCAGCTCAGTACTCTCGGCCCACAGGTCCGCCAGCACTTCGTCCAGTTGCACGCTGCACTCCCTCGCGCGAGGCCTTCGTGCAGCCGAGCGTCCCACGCCCCAGGAAAAGAATCAAGCGTGCTTGTTTTTGCCCAGCCGTACCGCCACGCAGGCAGAAGTCCCCTTTTCGGCCCCAAACGGGCCCGAAACCGGGGTTATGCCTGCGTGGCGATCCGAGGTGCGTCCCAATCGGCCCACTGTGCGGTCGCCTTGCGCCACGCGGCCGGCGGGACGAGACGAGCCGCGGTGAGGAGGGCGAAGTGCCGGAAGGCGCTGGTGTTGGAGTTGCGGGCGACACTCGCCCGGGCGGCGGCCATCATCGGGTGCACTCGCGCGCGGCGTTCGCTGTCGTACCGAGCCAGGTCGTCCGAGTTCGCGGCGAGCACCACAGCGTCCTCGAGTGCCTGGCACGCGCCCTGCCCCAGGTCCGGGGTCATCGCGTGCGCGGCGTCGCCGAGCAGCACGACCCGGTCCTTCACGAACGTCGGCACCGGATCGATGTCGAGCATGTCGTTGTGCAGCACCTGGTCCTCGGGCGTCGCGGAAACGAGCTCCGGGATCGGGCCGTGCCACTTCCCGATCCGCCGCAGGACCTCGGCGCGGTCGTCGGCGTACAGGATGTTGGGCCTCGGCTCGTTCGCGGTCAGGAACCAGTAGACGCGCTCCCCGGGCAGCGGCAGTACGCCGACCTGCTCGCCTCGCCCAATCGTCAGCGACTCCTGCACCGGCCACACCGATCCCGACGGCGTCACACCACGCCAGACCGTACGGTGCTGGAAGACCGCGTCCCCGGACCACAACGACCGGCGGGTCACGCTGTTCACGCCGTCGGCGGCGACCACGAGATCGGCGCGGAGTTCCTCGCCCGAGCAGGTGACAATCCCGTCGGGGGACACCGCAGTCACCTCGGTGTCGGTGTGCAGCGCCGACTCGGGCAGCGCCCTGCGCAGTACGTCGTGGAGGTCGGCGCGGTGGATCGCCAGTACGCCGACGTCCTCCGGATGGTTCCGCCGGACCCAGCGGCCGCGCGGCGTCCGGAGGTTGCCGCGCGAGATCGTCGGCACGCTGCGATCGGTGACGTCCAGCCCCAGCGCGGCCAGGGCCTTGACCGCGTTCGGCCACAACGTCAGGCCGGCGCCGACCTCGGCGATGACCGGTGCGCGTTCGAGCACGCTCACCGACCAGCCCGCCTGGCGCAGCCCGATCGCCGCCGCCAGCCCACCGATCCCGGCGCCGATCACCAACGCATTCCGTTCACCAACAACCATGCGCCGGAGGTTAACGCTTGGCGGCTCACCGAACGATCCAGGGTTGCGAGTGGTCTCTTCAACAGGTGTCGAAAGGCTTTCGAAGTGGTCCAGTCGGTGCTAGTCAGGTGCAATGCATGGTTCGCTGCCGGGGAAAGCCGCCGAGATCCGGGCGCTGTTGCTCAGTCTGATCGACACGCTGCCGGAAGGCGCCGCCCTGCCTCCCGAGCGCGAACTGGCGGCCCGCTGGAACGTCGCGCGGATGACGCTGCGCCGAGCCGTCGACGAGCTCGTGATCGAGGAGCTGCTCGTCCGCCGGCACGGCAGCGGTACGTACACGACCCGGCCGAAGGTGGCGCGCTGGCTCGGGATGATCGGGTTCTCCGAGGACATCCGCCGGCGCGGGATGCAGCCCGGCAGCACGATGCTGGAGTTCCGGCAGCAGAAGGCCGAGCGGGCCGCAGCGCGTCGGCTGCGGATCCCGGTCGGCGACGCGATCATCGCGTTCACCCGGCTGCGACTGGCCGACGACCACCCGATGGTGGTCGAGCGCACCACCCTTCCGGCCGCGTACGTCCCGGGGCTGCGCGCCGAGGACCTCAGCGGCTCGCTGTACGACCTGCTGACCAGCCGGTACGGCATCGACGTGGTGAGCGCGACCTCGCGGCTCGAGCCGGTGATGCCCGACGCGAAGACGGCCGGCTGGCTGGACATCCCGACCACGCAGCCCTGTATCGCCCTGCACGGCATCAGCTTCGACAGCCGAGACCGCGTCTTCGAGTACACGTCGGCCGTCTACCGGGGCGACCGCTACGCCTTCACCACCGAACTCCGCACCACCACTCCCTCACCCCGATCCAACGCCAAGGGCCTCTGACCCTCCTCACCGTTGGATTGATTGACGCGTCATGTGGATTGGTGAGGGCGTCGGGGCGTTACTAGGGTGCTGAGGATGGATCTCGGTACGCCGATCAGCACAGTGGTGCCGTCGTTGGACGGTCCGGTGCTGCTCGTGCTGGCCGCCGCCGAGGAAGGGCTGTCGGGGCGGCAGATCCACAAGCTGGCCGGCTCGGGCAGTGTCGCGGGCGTTCGGCTCGTGCTGCAGCGGCTCGCGGCAACAGGTCTCGTGCACGGCGACGACTTCGGCAACTCGTTGCTCTATCGCCTCAATCGCAAACATCTGCTCGCCCCGATCGTCGAGCAGCTCGCGAACCTGCGCAGTACGTTGATCACCCACCTCGCCGCCGAGATCAGCACCTGGCACATCCCACCGGTCCACGCCAGCGTGTACGGCGCCGTTGCCCGCGGCAACGGCGACCAGCAGAGCGAGGTCGACCTCCTCCTGATCCGCCCGGACCACCATGACGCCGCCGACACCCTGTGGTCCGCCCAGGTCAGCCACCTGATGCAATCCGTCGTCGATCTCACCGGCAACGCGGCCCACGTCTTCGAGCTCAGCCGGTCCGAGCTCACCGCCCACCTCGCCGCCGACGCTCCCATCCTGAACGACTGGACCCACCAGAACCTCCACCTGGCGGGCGTACCCCTAGACCACCTCGAGGGAGTCCTTTCCGGGTAGCTCGGGGTACGGAGCGTGCGGCTCGGTCTGGTACCAGTACGAGGTCGACGCCAGATCGTCCTGGAGTTGCAGGAAACGTCCGTC
>DASSDE010001227.1:0-2447 GCA_035697365.1 Kribbella sp.
GCGATCGGTGTCGCGACGGCCCCGACGCCCTCCGGCCCGTGGACCGCGACGGACGGGCCGGTCGTGGCGCCGCGATCGGACGGCAACGGTGGCTTCCTCGGCACCATCGACCCGGCGATGCTCACCGCGGCCGACGGCAAGCGCTACCTGTACTACGGCGGCTTCAACGGCGGCATCTCCGTCACCGAGTTGAGCGCCGACGGCATGCACGCGGTCGGAACGCCCACCCAGGTGACGATCGGCGACCGCTACGAGGGTTCGTACGTCGTCTACCGCGACGGCTGGTACTACTTCATGGGCTCGTCGATGAACTGTTGCGCCGGCCCCACCACCGGGTACTCCGTGTTCGCCGGCCGCTCCCGTTCGCCGCGGGGTCCGTTCGTCGACGCCGATGGCGCCGCTCTCACCGACTCGCGCGTCGGCGGTACGACGGTGATCACGCAGAACGGCAACCAGTGGATCGGCCCGGGACACCACGCGTTCATCACCGACGCGGCCGGGCAGGACCACATCGTCTACCACGCGATCGACCGCAATACGCCCTGGCTGACCGACCCGTTCGGCATCAACCGGCGCCCGATGCTGATCGACGACATCGACTGGATCAACGGCTGGCCGCGCACCAACGCCGGCGCCGGCCCGTCCGAGGGCCCGGTCACGGCACCGACGACCGGCTCCGGACTCGGCATCGACTCCACTGATCCGACCGCCGGACTCCAAGGCGCCACCCGGCAACCGGGCGACTCCCTCGGTGGTCCGACAGCCGCCATCAACGGCGTGGCGCAAACCCGCGCTACTGCCCCAGGCGGCTCCCTCCGCGTAGAAGCGGATGTCCAGCTCGGCTCGTCCTTCACCACGGTTCTGGGCAATCAGGTCGTGGCGACTGTCGCGAACAATCGCCTGACCGTAAAAGTCGGTCGACGTACGTCCTCGGTGCAGTTGCCCGCGGACTTCGACCGTACGCAATGGAACAAGCTGTCCGTACAGGTCTCCCAATCAACCGTGACAGCGCGACTGAATGATGCTGGCCTAGGAGATGTCTACGCAGAGGCGCAGCTCCCAGTACCCGGACTGAAGCTGAAGGCGGCGCCGGTGCGCTGGTTGGGGTCGGCCGAGGTCGACAACTTGACCGTACGTCCGGTCGCGAAGCCAGTGACCAAGACGGTCCCCGTACCGCGGACCGGCAAGCTGCTGGCCGGCGACGACTTCAACAGCGCGCTCGGTGCGGACTGGTCGTGGGTGCGGCAGGACGACAAGGCGGTTGTTGCCGATGGCAAGCTGTCGTGGCCGTTGGAGAACGCCGACATGACCGGCTCGTCGAACAACGCCGGACTGCTGCTGCACAGTACGCCTGCCGGGAACAGCTGGATCGCGGAGACCAAGCTGCATCTCGACACCGGACAGGGCGACGTCCGCAACTACCAGCAGGCCGGGATGATCGCGTACCTCAACGACAGCGACTTCGCGCGGCTCGGCAGCGTTGCGATCTGGAAGACCCGCCAGACGGAGTACGGCCGGGAGCTCGTGGCTCGTCCGTCCGACGGCGCCACCTCGTACGGTGCGGCCGCGATCGGGCGCTCGGCGCCAACGCTGTGGATGCGGCTCGCGTACCACAAGAACGCGGCCGGCGAGCACGTGTACCGCGCCGGTACGTCGGTGGACGGCAAGAACTGGACCTGGGGCGCGTCCTGGGTGCTGCCGTCCGCGGCCAAGATCGGGCTCTACGCCCATGGTGAGTTCACCGGCGCGAACCCGCCGCCGGTCGCCACGTTCGACTACCTCCACTTCTACGAAAGTAAGTGAATGACGTTTTCCAATCCGGTGTACGACGGTAGCTTTGCCGATCCGCAGATCATTGCGGTGGGCAACGAGTACTACGCGTTCGCGACCAACGGGCCGCTCGGCAACGTACAGACGCTGACCTCCCGCGACCTGGTGTCGTGGGAGCCGGTGGGTGATGCGCTGCCGTCGGTCCCGGGTTGGACCGCTCCGGGGCGGGTGTGGGCGCCGGAGGTCGCGGTGCACGCGCCCGACCGGTACGTCATGTACTACACGTCCCGCGACGTCGCCGCCGGACGGCAGGCGGTCGGCGTCGCGGTGGCGTCCGCACCCGAAGGTCCATATGTCGACAAATCTATGAATCCGCTCATCAGTCAGGTCGACGAGGGTGGTTCGATCGACGCGTCGCCGTTCCAGGACTCGACCGGCCGGCGCTGGCTGTACTGGAAGAACGACGGCAATGCGATCGGCGTCGACACCTGGATCTACGTGTCGGAGCTGTCCGCGGACGGACTCACGCTGGTCGGCCCGGTGCACCGGATGATCAAGCAGGACCTGCCGTGGGAGGGCAACCTGGTCGAGGCGCCGTACATGGTCGAACGGAACGGAAAGTTCCATCTGTTCTACTCGGCCAACGCCTTCGACAAGGCGGCGTACGCCGTCGGTCA
>DASSDE010001228.1:0-4170 GCA_035697365.1 Kribbella sp.
CCACCGACGCGACGGAGATCCAGCACCTGGACTGGGAGTTCCACAGCATGATCTGCGTGGCCGGCGGGAACCCGACCGTCACCGCGCTCACGGACGTGATCCGCGGCCGCGGCGGGCACTACCGGATCTTCGATCCGGGCGCCGACTTCGACGCGATCAAGCAGACCAGCGACCGCGGGCACCGCGCGATCCTCGCCGCGATCCAGACCCGCGATCCGGCGGCCGCCGCAACGGCCGCCTCCGCCCACATCGCCCAGACCGAGGTCTGGCTCCGCGCCCTCCGCCCAGTCCCGCAGCCGGCCCTGCCGTGACCTGGAGCCTGCGGCCCGCGACCCTTGACGACCTCGAGGACCTCGCCGAGCTCCGCGCCGTCGTCATGCGCCCGGACCTCGAACGCCTCGGCCGCTATGACCCGCACCGCGTCCGGCAGCGCCTGCGGGACGCCTACACGCCGGAGCACACCAGGATCATCGAGGTCGACGGCGAGCTCGCCGGCTCGATCACGCTCCGCCCGGCCGACACCCCGGACCCACACGCCGACTCTGACTCGGACCGGGGCACCGGGGTCGAATGGCTGGAGCACTTCTACCTCGCTCTACGCCACCAGGGCCGCGGCGTCGGGTCCGCCGTACTCCGCTCGGTGCTGGAGCAGACGGACACCGCCATCTGGCTGAACGTCCTGCAGGGCAGCCCGGCCCGCAAGCTGTACGAAAGGCACGGTTTCGTCGTGGCGAGCGAGGACCCGATCGACGTCTTCATGGTCCGGGACGCGGATCTCCAGGCCATCACAATCAGCTGATCCCGGCGCCCTCCCGCTCAGCCTCGTCGGTCGCGGCCGGTTGTGATGGCCTGGCGGTCCGGAAGGCAAGCGCGAGCACGATCGCGCCGGTGAGTACGAACCCGGCGGCGACCGCGGCGGCGACGTGCATCGCGTGCACGAACGTGTCGTTCGCCGTCTGCACCAGATCGGGCCGGTGCAGTACGTCGGCCGCGTGGCGAGTCGTCTCCGCCGACGTACCGATCGCCTCGCTGTTCGGCAGACCGGCCAGCGACGGAGCGATCCGGTGCTGGTACGTCGATGACACGATCGTCCCGAGGACGGCGACGCCGAGCACGCTGCCGACCTGGCGCAGAGCATTGTTGACCGCGGAGCCGGCGCCCATCCGATCCATCGGAAGCGTCGCCATCACGGCCGCGGTGGTGGGCGCGACAGTCATGCCGATCGCGAGACCGGCCAGGCCGCCGATGATCCCGATGACGATCAGCGAGGTGTCGACGTCGTACAGGAGGTTCGCCGCGAAGCACAGCGAGAGCGTCAGGATCGCCGTACCCGAGACCTTGGCGACACCGAGACGCGCGGCGACCCGGGCACCGAGCGGCGCACCAACGATCACGCCGACAGCGCCCGGCAACGACATCAAGCCGGCGTGCAGGGCGCTCATGCCGCGCGCGCCCTGCAGGTAGAACGCCAGATAGAAGCCCTGTCCGGTGATAGTGAGGAAGACGGCCGCCAGCGCGAAGTTGCCCGCCGCGAACCGGCGGTTGCGGAACAGTCGCGGGTCGAAGCTCGGCTCGTGCTCGCGCGCTTCGGAGTACAGGAATCCGGCGAGCAGGACCAGACCGGCGGCGATGCTCGCCCACACCTGCCAGCGATCCCAGCCGCCCTGATGGCCGCCCTCGATCAGGCCGTACGACAGTCCCAGCAGACCGAAGGTGGACAGGCCGAGACCGAGCGGGTCGAGGCGACGACGCTGCGGGCTGCGCGGGTTCGGGAGCACGACGGCCGCGCCGATCAGACCGAACACGACGATCGGCAGGTTGATGGTGAAGACCGAACCCCACCAGAAATGGTCGATCAGCAGACCGCCGAGCACCGGTCCGACGGCGACCCCGACACCTGCGGACGAGGACCAGATCGCGATCGCGCCGGCCCGGCGTTCCGGCGGGAAGGTCCAGCCGATGATCGCCATCGACGTCGGCATGATCAGCGCGCCGCCGAGTCCCATGGTGGCGCGGGCGAGGATCAGGCCGGTCGGGTCGGTGGCCCATGCGGCCCAGGCGGAGGCGATGCCGAAGATCAGCAGGCCGAGCATCAGAACGGTGCGATGGCCGTAGCGGTCGCCGAGTGCGCCGGCGAGGAACAGCGCGGTGGCGAACAGCAGCGAATAGACGCCGACCGCCCACTGGAGCTGGCCGGGGGTGGCGCCGAGCCCGTCGACGGGATCGGCAAGGCGTTCGAGAGCAATACCGAGAACGGTCGAGTCGATCCAGATCAGCACGGCCGAGACGACCAGGACGGACAGGATGCGACGTTGCCGCGGGGGATCGATTGTGGACACGAGGTCTCCTATAATTGACAGGACCCTGACGAGGTTTCTGATGATCCTCATTTGACAGGAACCTGTCAATCATCTTTTCGGCAGAATGTGGTGCATGGACGCCAACGACGAGACCGGCTGTGTGACCTTTCTGGTGCGGCACGCCTGGCTGAGCATGCGGTCCGCGCTCGCGGCCGCGCTCGACGAGCACGGGCTGTCGGTGCAGCAGTACGGGACGCTGCTGTGCGTCCGGGAGGAGCCCGGCCTGACCATCGCCGAGGTCGGTCGCGTGGTCGGTACGACGCGGCAGTCCGCGAACGAGCTGATCACCGGCATGGAGCGGGCCGGCCTGGTCGAGCGGCGCCCGAATCCCAAGGACCGCCGTACCCAGCAGGTTCACCTCACCGCGGGCGGCGAACGTCGCCTGGCCGAGGCCGCCCCCGCGATCCGCAAGGTCGAGAACGACCTCGAAGCCGCCTTCAGCCAGCCCGACCGCGCCACCGCGCGAGCCTGGCTTGCACACATGGTGACGGCGGTCGAGGGTTAGGGACCGGGAGCCGTACCCTCAGACGATGCGCGCACATGCTGAGCGGTTGGACGGTTTGGGTACGACGGTGTTCGCGGAGATGTCCGCGCTTGCGATCGCGACCGGCTCGGTGAACCTCGGCCAGGGATTCCCTGACCAGGACGGGCCGGACTCGCTGCTCGAGGACGCGATCGCGGCGATCCGCGGCGGCGCGAACCAGTACGCACCCGCGCGCGGCGTGCCCGCGCTCCGGCGGGCGGTTGCCGATCACCAACAGCGGTTCTACGGCCTCGAGTACGACCCGGACACGCAGGTGCTGATCACCACCGGCGCCACCGAGGCGGTCGCGGCCGCGCTGCTCGCGTTCGTCGAGCCGGGTGACGAGGTGATCGCGCTCGAGCCGTACTACGACTCGTACGCGGCCGGAATCGCGTTCGCCGGCGGCCGGCGGATCCCGGTCACACTGCGCGCGCCGTCGTATCGGCTGGATCTCGACGAACTGCGCTCCGCCGTCACCCCGCGGACGAAGGTGCTGCTGATCAACTCACCGCACAACCCGACCGGTACCGTCCTCACCGACGACGAGCTCCGCGGGATCTGCGCGGTCGCGCTCGAACACGACCTGATCGTGATCACGGACGAGGTCTACGAACACCTTGTGTACGACGGGACGCACCGGCCGCTGGCGTCGTACGAGGGAATGGCGGACCGGACCGTCTCGATCAGCAGCGCCGGGAAGACGTTCGCGGTCACCGGCTGGAAGATCGGATGGGTCACCGGCTCGCCCGATGTGGTGACAGCGGTGACCACCGCGAAGCAGTTCCTGACCTTCACCTCGGGCGCACCGTTCCAGCCCGCGGTCGCGAATGCGCTTGCCCTGGGCAATGACTACTACGACGCCCTGCGCGCCGGCCTGCAGTCCCGCCGCGACCTGCTCAGCGACGGCCTCGGCACCCTCGGCTTCGAGGTCCATCGCCCCGCCGCCACGTACTTCGTCACCACCGACATCCGCCCCCTCGGCCACACCGACGGCATCGACTTCTGCCGCATGCTCCCCGAACGAACCGGCGTCGTCGCCATCCCCCACCAGGTCTTCTACGACAACACCACCCTAGGCCGCCCCCTGGTCCGCTGGGCCTTCTGCAAAAAACCCGAAGTACTCCAAGAAGCCCTGACCCGCCTGCAAAAGCTCTAGGGCAGGAACTTTGCGACCGTTTCGGGGTCGCGGGCTATGGCGGTGGTGGTGTCGTCGGCGGTGACGATGGGGCGTTGGATGAGAACGGGAGTGGTGACCATGGCCTCGATCCAGTTGCGGCGGTGGGCGGC
>DASSDE010001229.1:0-6948 GCA_035697365.1 Kribbella sp.
GGTTCAGGTGAGGATCAGGGCGCCCAGGTGCCAGAAGCGGTCTGGTTCGCTGTCCAGGATCAGGTCTGCGGTTCGGCCGGTGGGGCCGCCGTCGAGGTCGGCGTGGATCCAGGTGAAGACGCCGCCGGGGAGATCGGTCGACGCGGCAAGGATCTTGGTGCCTTCGGCAATCGTCGTCGGCGGGCAGTCAGGCCCGCCGTCGCCGACCAGCGCGGACAGCCGGACCTTGCCCGGCGGCAGAGTGATCCGGAGCGTCCGCGCGGGATAGTCCCCGACGAAGTCGCGCCGCAGTGCATCCCAGGCGCTGCCCCGATCCCGAGGCTGCGGTGCCGTACCCACCCAGCCGTAGCCGCGCGTCGCGTCCCAGGCCGTGCTCGGCGAGACCCGCGCATAGCCCGTCACCAGCGGGCTGTCGACGGTCCCGATGTCCAGCGCGAGCCGACACTGAGCAGCGTCCGGCGTGACGACGAACGTCTGGTTCTGCGCCCCCAACGCAGTCTGCCCGGTGTCGATCGCCAACTCGACCAGATCCGTGATCAACGGGGGAGTGACCGGCACAGTGGTCGTCGCGGTCGCTCCCGAGTCGATGGTGACCGAGTTCGTCCCGACCTTCCAGTTGGAGTCGACGGCCTGCACGCCGGCCGTGACCGTCTGCGTGGTCCGGAACGCGTTGGTGATCTCGAGTGGCAGATCGTTGGCGCGTCCACCGATCAGCAGACCACGATTCGGGTACGCGACCTGCAGCCACTCGGTCCCGGTCGACAGGATCCGGGAGTACCCGTAGAAGTACGAGACGATCGTGTCCCGCCATCGCTCGGCCTCGACCACATGCGCGTCGAACGTGGCCGCGATGTCCGCGTGCCGCGCCTCATCGACGCGTCCCGCGAGCCGCCCCCACTCGCGCCGGAAGTCCAGCACCCGTTCGTATCCGGCGAAATGGCTGTCGTAAATATGCTGGATGACGGTCTTCCCGGACTGCAGCCGATGCGTGTACGGCACCCAGTGCATGAACAGCAGCAACTCGTCCGGGCAGTTCTCCAACGATCCGTACAGGTCCCGCCAATGATCGGCGTACTGGCCGGGAAACACTGCCGTACGATCAAAGCCCGTCCCCTCCGCGGTGGTGTAATGCGAGAGGTTGTGAGTCGAATTCGGGTCCGGCGCGAAATGCGATCCGAGCGGATACGTCAGATAACCCATGCCCAACGGGGACGTGTAACTCTCGTACGTCTCCCAGGACTGCAACATGATGGCCTTGAGCACCGATCCGACCTGGCGGTCCAGCCCGAACGTCAACTCGATCCACTCGGTCACGATCTCGTCCGCCGACAACCGCGGATTCCACGCCAATCGCGCGAACCCGTGCGTGTTCGCGGCCCCGAGCTGATAGCCGGTCCAGTCCCGGTCGTCGCCGATGTTGACGACGCCGGCCAGACCGACATTCTCCTGCTGATAGGCAGCGCCGGTGACGATGTCGGCGACCGTCGGCCCGTTCCCAGGCCCCTGGTACGTCGAGAACCCGAGAACCGACTTCCACTCCGGAACCAGATAACACAAATGCGTGGAGTGTCCCGTGTACTCCTGCGTGATCTCCAGCTCGATCATCTGGTTCGTCCGCGGCAACCCACCGAACAACGGATTGACCGGCTCGCGGACCTGGAAGTCGATCGGCCCGTTCTTGGTCTGGACGACCGCATTGTCGTGGAACTGCCCGTCGAGCGGATGGAACACGTTGTACTCGTACTGCGCCCAGTCGTCGAACCCCTCGTGGACGAACGACCTCCAGACCAGCCGCCCTTCGTACGGCGCCAGCCGGTCGGCGAGCATGTTCGCGCCCTCGGCGTGTGTCCGGCCGTAGTCGAGCGGCCCCGGCTGCCCTTCGGAGTTCGCCTTGACCAGGAACCCGCCGAAGTCCGGGATCAGCCGGTAGATCTCGTCGATCTTGTCCTGCCACCACTGCTGCACCCGCGCGTCGAGCGGATCGGCCACGGTGATCGGTGACGGCTCGCCCGCGGTGAGCGTGATCGGCGCGGCGTAGTTCGCCGACAGCCATAACCGCACACCCCACGACCGCAGTACGCCGGCCAGCGCTGCCAGCCCGGGCAACCGTTCAGAGCGCAGAAAGTCGGCGCTCGCGTTCACGTTGTTGATCACCGTGTGGTTGATCCCGACCGATGCCAGTACGCGGGCATAGTCCACGTACCGCTGGCGCAGCCCGGGCAGCTCGTCCCAGACGAAGATCGACTTGCCCGCGTACCCGCGTTCGATGCTCCGGTTGAGGTTGTCCCAGTGGTTCATCATGCGCAACGGCGACGCCGGCCGGTCCGTGGTGTTCAGATCGGAGAGCGGCCGCTGCCGCTGCAGGTGCTGCAGCAGGCGGAACGCTCCGTACAGCGCGCCGCGCTCGTCGCCACCGGTGATCTCCACCCGGTCCGCGCGCCGCTTGATCGTGAAGCTCTCCGCCGCCAGGTCGCCGACGCGGACGAGGACAGCGCCCTTGCCGGCCTGGTCCTTCACCGGCACCGGCCGGCCGAGCAGGGCCGACAATCCACGGGCCAGTTCGGCCCCGGCGGACTGCAGTACGGGCTGCTTGCCGGCGACAACGATGTGGGTGAACGCGGACCGATAGCGGTTCAGTACGTCGCGGTTCGAGATCAACCGGTACCGCAGCCAGAGGTCGTACCCGTCCTCGTTCGGCAGTGCAGCGCTGCCCAACGGCGCCGCGAAAGCCGACTGGCCCGGCAGCAGCCCGGCAGCGAAGGCACCGGCTGCGCTGCCGGCCAGGAGAGTTCGGCGAGTGATGGTCATCGGGCGCTCCTTCACGACTCGTAGGTGCGGAGGTAGTCGAAGTGCGCGGCGGGGCCGGTGCCGCCCATCGAGATCAGGCCGATCTTCAGCGGCCCGTCCGGCAGGTACCAGTAGCTGCCCCACTGCCAGTGCTTGCCGTCGAGGCTGGTCGCCGCCTGGAACAGGTGCTGCCCGTCCCGGGTGGTGTGCCGCAGCCGCAACCACATCGTGTCGGCACTCGGCCCGACCTGGATCGCCTCGGGCCACGGGCTCGGATCAGACCCGGGCCACAGGAAGGTCTGCCGTACGGCGTTGGTCCGGGTCGGTGCCAGCTGCAACGACTGCGTCCCGGATGCCTGCGCGATCAACCCTGCGCGAGCATTGCCCGTACTGCCTTCGAACGGCAGCGAAACCTTCGTCTCGACGGTGAAGTCGCCGGTCGGGGCGTCCCGCAGCAGCAGCGTGGCACCCGTCTTGAGGTTCGTGGACTGCATGTCCCAGTCGAGTTGACCGTTCGCGACCTGACCTTGGTTCGCCCCGGTCCACTGCCACGCGGCATCCTGGGCGTTGAACTCGTCACTGAAGCCGGTGAGCAGGTTGCCGGTATGCGGGTCCGGGACCTTGTGCGTGACCGGCTGGTAGAGCTTGGTCATGCCGACGTTGTCGGCTTGGGCGGTGCCGGTGACCCCGATCTGCGCGGGTCCGGCGAGGCCCTTCGCGAGCTGTACGTCGACGGACGCGAGCGCGTTGTCACCGATCGACGGGGCGACCTGGATCGTCGCGCGACCGCCGCGGACCTCCACGGTGACCGAGTGCCAGGTGTCGTACCGGAAGCCCTGGTAGAGCGGTCGTTCCGACGTACTGACGATCCTGCCGCCTACGCGCTGCTCGACGCGGAGCGTCCCGCGTTGCGGATCCAGGTAGGCGACCGCGTAGTTGCGGGCCGAGCGGTACCCGAAGACGAGGCCGGCCTTCCCGGCGGACGTCCTCAGGTCGGCCTCGACGCGGTAGTCGGCCGGTCCACTCGTGCGGTTGACGAGCAAGGAGGACGCCGAGCCGGAGGCGACGTACCCGTCGTCGCTGCTCCACTGACCGGCGATCGTGCGCCAGGCCGACAGGTCGGAGGAGTCGAACGAGCTGCCGACGTCCCAGGCCGCGGCCGGCGCGGCCTGCGGCGTGTCGGAGGTCCACTGCCCGGCCCGTACGGTCGGCCAGCCACCCACCCAGTCGAGGCGGTCCATCGACTGCGGGCGGCCGCCCCACGTGCGGTCGGCGCGGATGTCGGAGTTGACGAGGTTCCAGTCCTGACCGGACCGGTCGACGGTCACGGCGTTGTGGCCGGTGGCGTTCAGCGAGTTGCCGTTGAAAGAGTTCACGATCGTGCCGCCGGGCTGGTCGGACGTCAGCGAGACGCCATTCTCGTCCAGGAACGGCCCGGTGGGGGAGGTGGAGCGTCCGGCGAGCACCGGGTAGCCGCCTCCGCCGTCGGTGCCCATGCAGCAGCCGTAGCCGGAGTAGAACAGGTAGTACCACGGTCCGCGCTTCGCGACCCACGCGCCTTCGCCACGCTCACCGGAGACGACCTGGGTCGACTCGCCGACCGTGTTCTTGCCGTCGGCGGTCAGCCGTACGACATGGATGCCGCCGCTGCGGAACGACCCGTAGTACAGGTACTTCGTACCGTCGTCGTCGATGAACATCATCGGGTCGATCTCCATCACGACGCTGTCCTTGACGAAGTTCACGACCGGGTGGCCGACGTCGGTCCAGGGGCCGGCGGGAGTCGGCGCGGTCGCCAGCCCGATCGCGGCGTCGAGGGAGGTGGAGCCGGGCGCGGAGTAGTACATGTAGTACTCGCCGTCGACGTACCGGACGTCCGGCGCCCAATACCCCTTCTGCGGCCAGCCGGCCCATTGCGGGTGGTTGGCCTGGCTGAACGCGTCGCCGAGGAAGGTCCAGTGCACGAGGTCGGTGGAGCGCACCATCGGGATCAGGTGCTGTGGTCCGCCGTTGTCCGCGTTCTCCCGGGTCAGGCTGGTGTTGGTCGCGTACGAGTACCAGGCACCGTCCTTCGCGCGGATCAGTCCGGCATCGGAGAACGCCTGGACGATGTCGGACATGAGTGGATTGCTGTACGTCGGCCGGTCGGGTGGGGCACCGGCCGCGGGCAGTCCGGCCACGGCGGCGAGCACCGCTGCGAGGCCGGTGAGTAGCAGGCGGAAGGGGCGAGTTCGAGGCTTCATGGTGGGTCCTCACATGGGCGGAGAGGTCTCGCGAGCTGCACGTCCGGCAGAAAGTTATCGATCACATTCGGCCGTTCGGACAGACAGTAAGTGATCGATAATTCGACCGCAAGACCCTGGAGGCCCCCGGGTGGATCCGTTGAGCTCCGGAGCTCAGGTGAGGTCGCCGGCGAACATGGCGATGGCCCGGTTGACGATCGTGGGGCGCTCCCAGGGCAGGAAGTGACCGGCGCCCTTGATCCAGAACGGGCCGACGGCCTGGGGGAGCGCGACGGCGGCACGCTCGTCGACGTGGTCACCGATCGTCACCTGGTCGCTGCCGACGAGGAGCAGCGTGCGTTGCTCGACCGGCCGGTCCAGCATCTCGGGTGCCGAGAGCGCTCTGCGGCCACTCACGATCTCGTAGTCCGCGAACGCGGCCCGGAGCCGGTCGGCGTCGCCGTACGGCTCGGTCAGGAACGCCAGGTCCTCGTCGTCGAACGCGTCCGGCGGGCACCACATCCGGTGGCCGTAGAACTCCGCGACGTACCGTCTGCGTTGACCGGGCGTGGCGAGCTCGGCGATGAGTTGCTCCGGCTCGTGCCCCTGGCGGCGCTGGTAGTCGTACACCGCGGGCTTGGGCCGGGTCGGCGGGATCCCGGCGGCCGCGAACGCGTCCGGGAGATCGGGCATCGAGTCGTCGAGGATCACCAGCCGGTCGACCCGGCCGGGGTGCCGGTTGGCGAGGTCGATCGCGATCATCGCGCCGAGATCGTGGCCGGCGACAACCGCG
Organism: Kribbella sp.; assembly: GCA_035697365.1. Lineage (GTDB taxonomy): Bacteria > Actinomycetota > Actinomycetes > Propionibacteriales > Kribbellaceae > Kribbella. The sequence goes on from DASSDE010001229.1 coordinate 5,803, forward strand.
CGGTCCCACCCGAGCCGGTCGAAGAGGCCGGTCAGGTCGTTGTCGAAGGCATTGAGGTCGTAGAACCCGTCCGGCGCGAAGTCCGACTCGCCGTAGCCTCGTAGATCCGGCGCCACCACGTCGAAGCCGGCCGCGGCCAGCGGTACGACGTTGTGTGACCAGATCCGGCTGGTGCACGGGAATCCGTGGACGAGCAGCAACGGTACGCCGCCGTGGCCGCGGCGCCGGACCGCCAGGTGGTGACCGGCGCCGACGTCGATCCGGACCGGCGCGACGACCTCTGCGGGAAGAACCATGGTGATTGGTTTACCCGACGACCGGTTCGCATTCGCCGCATCGTCGCCGCGCCGACCGGCGAATTCCGGCGGTTGGTGGGAGACTGCGGACGTAGGAGTCGCGACCGGAGAACGGTGGGGAACCATGAGTCTCGCTTACCAAGTCGGCCTTCCACTGGTGGCCGACGCCGACGTGCACGCGCCGTGGAACGGGCACGACACCCGGGTGCTGATCATGGCGGTGCTCGGCATCGCGATCATCGTGCTGCTGATCGTCGCGCTCAAGGTGCACGCGTTCTTGTCGCTGACCATCGGCGCACTGTTCGTCGGTGTCGCCTCCGGGATCGGCGCCGGCGACGTCACGAAGTCGTACGAGAACGGCGTCGGCAGCGTCCTGGGGTACGTCGGCGTACTGATCGCGCTCGGTGCCATGGTCGGCAAGTTGCTGGCCGACTCCGGCGGTGCCGACCAGGTCGTCGACACGCTGCTGCGCGGAAAGTCCGCCAGCCTGCCGTGGAAGATGGCGCTGATCGCGTTCATCATCGGCATCCCGATGTTCTTCGAGATCGGCCTGGTGCTGCTCATTCCGGTCGTGGTGCTGGCCGTCCGGCGGACCGGCGCCCGCGCGATGCTGCTCGGCATCCCGGCCCTGGCCGGCCTGTCGGTGCTGCACGGATTCATCCCACCGCACCCGGGCCCGCTGGCCGCGATCGGCGTCCTGAAGGGCAATGTCGGCATCACGCTCGCGCTCGGTCTGCTGGTGGCGATCCCGACGGTGATCGTCGCCGGTCCGCTGTTCGGGCGGCTCGCCGCGAAGTGGGTCCCGATCGGTGCTGCCGGCACCGCCCTCGAGGTCGCCGCCGGGCACCAT
>DASSDE010001230.1:0-25759 GCA_035697365.1 Kribbella sp.
TGTGTCCTTCAAGGTGACGTCCGCGTTCGGTACGGGACCGCCGTCGGCCGTGACCACCTTGCCGGTCACGCGGTACTTCAGCGCGGCCGTGAGAACCGCATTCACGCTGGCGCCGCCGTCGACCGCGACCGTGGTCTTCGCCGTGGCCGGCAGGTAGCCGAACGCGCTCGTCGTGACGTCGTAGTCGCCCGCAAGGAGTTGCAGCGAGTACTTGCCGTTGGTGCCGGTCGTCGCGGTGCGCGAGTGCGTACCCTTCGCAGCGACAGTGGCGCCGGCGATCGGAGCACCGTCGGTGTTGGTGACCGTACCGGTCAAGGTTCCGGCGCCACCTGCGGCGACCCCGGCGTTGACGAGTGCAAGAGCGTCGAGCTTGCCCTCGCCCCAGGTCGCGTTGTCGTCCGCGGTGCCGCCACACGTGGTGTCGTCGACGTCGTGCGCGGTCTCGTCGAGCAGCGCTCTGGTGCTCTCGATGTCACCCACGAGCGCCGGAACGGCCGACCACAGCAGTGCGACCGCACCGGCGAGGTGCGGCGCGGCCATCGACGTACCGTCCTTGGCGGCGTAGCTCCCGTCGCCCATCGCCGACCGGACGTTCACCCCGGGCGCAGCGATGTTGGGCTTGAGCTCGCCGTCCTGGCCCGGACCCCGGGACGAGAAGCCGGCGATCGCGCCGTCCTCACCGTACGCACCGGTCGAGTAAGTGAGCGTCCGCAAACCGGGAGTGCCCGCGGTCTGGCACTCCGGCCCGGAGTTGCCGTTGGACCACGCGGAGAAGATGCCCGCAGCGTCCCAGGCCGCGATGATGTCCTCCATGAACGGCTCGGTGCTCGGGGAGTTCGAACCCCACGAGTTGTTGATGATCTGCGGCCGCTTCGCCGGGTCGGGAGCACTGCCGTCCGTGGCCGTCGGCGCGAGCAACCACTGCGCGGAGGCGATCATGTCCACATCGGTGCACGAATCGCAGCCGTTGGCCGCGATCCATTGCGCCCCGGGAGCGACACCGATCCGATTGCCCTCGCCGCCGTCACCGACCATCGTGCCCATCGTGTGGGAGCCGTGGTCGTTGTGGTCGCACGGACCACTGCCGTCAGGGCAGGCACCGTCGACGTCGAAGAAGTTGTAGTTGTCGTCGAACGTGCCGGTCGCCGGATCGAACCCGCGATAGGCGTTCCGGAGCGCCTCGTGGCTGCCGTCCACCCCGGTGTCGAGATTCGCGACCGTGATGCCCTGGCCGGTGATCCCGGTGGCCCAGACGTCATCGGCGTTGATGGCACGGACGCCCCACTCGGGGCCTGCTGCGGCCGCACTGGCCTTCGGCGCAGCCTTCTCCGGCGTGGGCACCGGCTTGTCCAGCGTGAACTCCGCCGGCTTGATGATCGCGGTGACCGCCGGTTGCGCGGCGATGTCGGTGGCGAGGTCCGCCGTGCCGTCCTCGACCAGGATCGCGTTCGTCACCCAGTACGTCTTGTAGTGGGCGCCCAACTTGTCGAGCTCGGCAACCACGTCGGACTGGGCCGACGTGGCCGACTTCTGCAGTGCGTCGTAGACGTACTGGCCACGGGCAGCCCAGTCGCCGATCTGCCGCGCCTTGGAGAGGTCGGTCTTGGCGGCGAACCGGATCCAGAAGTCGGTCTTGGTGGTGGTGTTCAGCGACTGCCGAAGCTTCGGCTCGATCTTCTCGGCAGGCTTGACCGGGTCGGTGGTGGCCTGGCTCGGGCTCGCGGCGGCCGGTGTCGGTGGCGATGCACCGACAGTCAAGCCGACCGCCACGGCCATCGACAGTAGGGCGGGAAGGAGCTTCATGCGGGGTCCTTAGAGAGGTTGGTAGCGGTCCCGCTGCTGGGGGTCGGGTCCGTCGTCGTCGGCGTCGCGGTCCTGCTCCACGGGGCGATCCAGCGGTGTGTCCGCGGCGGAGCCGGTCTCGTCACCTGGAGGTTGGGGCTGGTCACCTGTGGGCCGGTCACCCATGCGCTGTCCCGGTGGCTTCGATCATGCCGTCATGCTCCGCGATCGGCCGGATGCTAGCTATCCAGCGGATGCGTCAAAGATCATCACTCGTCGGTCGGGCCGCTGTCTTCTGCCAGTACTCCGGCCTCGACAGCGGCCACCGCCAACGCGGTCCGCGAGGTCACCTTGAGCTTGCGCATCGCGGACCGCAACTGCTGGTCCACGGTCGCCGGAGACTTGCTCAGGATCCGGGCGATCTCGCGGTTGGTCTTGCCGGCCGCGACCCAACGGACCACTTCGAGCTCGCGCGGCGAGAGCTCGTCGCCGTACCCGCGGCGCCCGCCCCTCCACAGCCTCGGCATCTCCGCGCCGTGGTCGCGGAGGCGCTGCGCCACGCGGTCGGCGTCACCGCGAGCGCCGAGCCGGAACAGCGGCTCGTAGATCTCGCCCAGCAGGTCTTGCCCCGCAGCGCCGCGGTCCGAGGCGAGCAGCGCTTCGGCCTGGGACTCGCGGGCCAGCAAGGCTTCGTACGGACGCGGCAGCTCGTCCCAGGCCCGCGCCGTACGCGCCCAGCGTGCCGATGCGCCCTCGTGGTCACCGGTCGCGGCCGCCAACTGCGCCAGGCAGGCTGCGAGTGCTGCCTGTGGCGCGGGTGCGTGACGACCGTCCAGGCCGCGGGCGAATCGCTCGGTCAGGTCAGTTGCCTGATCCATCTGTCCAGCGGCGATGTGCGCCGCGACCCGGGCCGGGGCGAGGTCGGTGGCCCAGACCCAGACCTCCTTCGTGCGAACGGTTTCTATCGGTCGCTGCGTGATTCGCAGGGCTCGGGCGCTGTCGCCCTCAGCGAGCCACAACCGCGCCAGCGCCGCTGCCGCCTCCATGGTGTCGTCGACCGCGCCGAGCCGGGCGGCCTCGTCCAGTACCAGCTGGAACTGTTCCTCCGCGACCCGCCGCCTTCCGGCCGCCGCGGCCAGACGCGCCGTCAGCCGGATGCTCGCCAGGTAGATGCTCGGTCGATCCTGGTCCGCCTCGGCGAGCGCTGTGGCGCGCTCGGCCAAGCCTTCCCAGTGGCCGGAGAACCAGTCGAGGTTGGCCAGTTCGAGAAGGACGTTGTAGCGCAACCGCGAGGCCTGCTCGGCCTCCGCGAGGTCGAGTGCGACGGTCAGGTGGTGCTGAGCCTCGGGGTAGCGACCCCAGACCAGCGCGCCGGTGCCGATGTTGGCGTTGATCCGGGCCAGGTCGAACCGTTCCGCCGACGTCGCAACCTGCGTCGGCAGCCCGGACACCAGGTCCCAGGCCGCCTCTTCACCGAGCATCAGCAGTGCCGCGACGCGGTTCCCGGCCAGCGACAACCGGTCCGCCGGCTGGTCGATCTTCGGAGCGAGTTCGGCGGCGCGTTCGAGCCAGTGCAGATGGGTCGAGGCCGGCCACGGTCCGGCGTAGGCCCAGCCCAGGAACGTCATCGCCTTGGCCGCTTCGACCGGGTCGTGATCGAGGTCGGTCACCGATCGCTCGAGCTCGGTCAGGGCGGCCTGCGCCTCGCCCAGGTTGATCAGCAGCCGGCCGAGTGGGTTGCGGATCTCCGCCTGTTGACGAGCAGTCAAGTCGGCCGAGTCCAACACCTCGCGCAGGGTCCGTACCACCCGGCCGTGCACCTCGTCGACCGAGTCCCGGCGGCCCAGTGCCGCCATCGCGGCGGTTCGTGCGACGCGCGCCGTGTCCGCCGCGGGCAGCTGCGCGGTCGACAACAGGTCGTCGAGCAGGACGACCGCGGTGGTGTGGTCGCCGGAGGCCAGCGCACGTTGCGCTGCCTGCTCGGCGTACTGCATCCAGGGGCCGGTCTCGCCCGCCTCCCGGAAATGGCGGGCAAGCTGCGCGACGGGCGGCGGGTCGAGGTCCTCGAGCGCTCGGCCGGCCCGGAGATGCAGGAACCGGCGCTCGGTACGGGGAATCGTCTCGTACACCGCAGCGGCCGACAGCATGTGGCGGAATCGCCAGCGGCCCGCGTCGCCGCCGATCACCATGCCGGCCTCGTACGCCTCGGTGATGCCCGACCGGCACTCGTCGACCGCCACGTCGGCCGTGATTGCGAGCGTGCTCTCGGTCGACGGCTCGGCGAGGGTCGCCAGCGCTTGGAGCGCCGAGCGCGCCGCCGGCGACAGCCGCCCGACGCGTTCCCGCGTCGAGTCCCGGACGGTCGGCGGTACCTGCAGTTCACGGAGGCTCAACCGCACCCATTGCCCGTCGCGAAAGACCAGATCCGCGCGGTCGCAGAGCAGGCGTACCGACTCCTCCACCGCCAGCGGGACGCCCTCGGTCCGCTCATGCAGGAACGAGCTGAACTCCGCCGACATCGGCTTTCCGTCGAGCATCGACGACACGAGCGCGGCGGTCTGGTCCTGGTCGAGCGGCGTCAACGCCACCCGCAGCTGCGTGACGCCGGCCGGCAAGCGCGACGACAGCCGCAGTAGTAGCGACTGGTCGTCGACCTCCTCGGGCCGGTATGTGACCACGAGGTTCGGACCGCCGTTCTGCTGCCGCGAGGTGAGGAACAGCAGGAACTCCAGGGTCACCTCGTCCGCCCAATGCGCATCCTCGACCACCAGCAGGTCCAGATGCAGCGCCCGGAGCAGCTCGGCGAGTGCGCGGAACAGGCGATGTCTGGCTGCCTTGGCATCCTCCAACGGTTCGAGGGCTGGTGGGAGATCGGCGGACCACTCCGGGAACAGCGGTCGGAGCGCGCCGGTCAGGTCGGTGAGTCCGATATCGGCCACCGATTTCTGGGTTCCGAGGAACGCGTCGACGATCGGGCCCAACGTCAGCGACTCTCGAAGCGGCGGACACACCGCCATCAGGATTTGATCTTGGCGATCCGGAAGCTCGGCCGTCCACTCCTGCAGCAGCCGGCTCTTGCCGATGCCTGCCTCGCCCTCGACGAGCACGACGGCCGGGGCCTGGGCCAGCGCGCCGGTGAGGGCCGCCAACTCCCGGTTACGCCCGACGAACCCCGGAGTCGTCACGGTCGGCGCACTTCCGTCGGCAGCAGACGTCACGGGAACCATGCGTGATGATGGTCCGCCGATCGCCCTGTGCGCAACCGATTGCAGGCCGGCGCGTGTCCAGCCGGCGTTATGGCGTCGGGGTGGGTGACGGTGGTGGTGTGTCCGAGGACTTGGGGGTCGGCGAGGGTGTCGGGGATTCCGAGGTGGGTGTCGACGACGGTGTGGGTGAGGTGGAGGACTCGGTCGGCGTCGGGCTCGGCGTCGTGCTGGGAGAGGTGGTCGGTGACGGCGGCGTCGTTGTCGGCGTGGTGCTGGGAGTGCTGGGCGTGGCGCTCGGCAGACTCGCGGACGGAGTGGTCGACGTGTTCTGGGTCGTCTCGCTGACCTGACCGGGCTGCGTCTGCTCCGTCGTCGGCGGCTCGGTTGTGCTCGCGCTCGGCGTACCAGTGGTCTTGCTCGGCTGCGGGCCGACGTCAACGGTCGGTGGCAGGTCGTCGCCGGCGTGGCGCAGCGCGAGGCCCGCCCCGACAGCCGCAGCGAGGACCAGTGCGGCAGCAGCGGCGATCATCGCCGTGCGGCGCCGGGCCGGCTCGTCGCCACCCTCGGCGATCGGCGCTTCGGCAGGTGGTTCAGTTGGCGGCGCAGCAGGCGCGTCCGGGGCAGATCCGCCGGCGAGCGGGACCGTGGGGAGCTGCTCGGCGGCGAGTGGCATCTCCGTGAGCTGCGCGGCGGTCGGGCGCTCCCAGGGCGCCTTCGCGAGCATGCGCAGGAGCAGTGCCTCGTACGGACCGGCCAGCTCCGGGTTCAGCTCACTCGGGGGAACCGGAGCGGCGTCGACATGCTGGTACAGCACCGCGGCCGGGTGGTCGCCGACGAACGGCGGACGACCGGTGACCAGCTGGTACAGCACGCAACCCAGTGCGTACACATCCGCTTCCGGCCCTGCCTGCAGACCTCTCGCCCGCTCGGGCGCCAGGTAGGGCGGACTGCCCAGAATCTCGCCGGTGACCGTGAGCTCGTTCGCCTCGGCGCCGGCCATCTGGGCGATCCCGAAGTCGGCGACCTTCACCGTGCCGTCGGCCGCGATCATCAGGTTGCTGGGCTTGATGTCGCGATGGACGACGTCCTGCGCGTGCGCGACCGCCAGTCCGGCGGCGGCCTGCTCGACGATCGTCACGGCCCGGTCCCACGGCAGCGAGCCGCTCTCGGCCAGCTCGGCGCCGACCGAGCGGCCCTCGACCAGCTCCATCACCAGGTAGTACGTGTCGTCGTACTGCCCGAAGTCGTACACGGCCACGATGTGCGGATCGCTCAACCGGGCGGCCGCCCGCGCCTCCCGCCGGAACCGCTCGGCCGCCGACGTGTCCTCGCCGGACCCGAGCATCAGCTTGACCGCGACCTCACGCCCCAGCGACTCGTCGCGGGCGCGGAAGACCTCCCCCATCCCGCCACGCCCCAAGGACGCGCCCAACCGGTACCGCTCCGCGATCAGCATCCATCCCCCGTACCCACACGACCAGCAGCCCACGCCACTCCAGCAAACTGCCAGCCTATCTGCTGGCTCAACCGCCGGGCGGCGTGGGCTCCGGGGTCAGATGGGCAACGGGTCGTAGTTGGCGCCGAACGGAGCGTCAGGCCGCTCGAACTCGCCGAGCAGCGCGCGCCGCAACGGGGTCGTCCGCTCGAGGAACTCCGGATCGTTGCCGAAGCGGTCCGCCATCCGGACCCACGGTGGGCTGTAGACGTAGTGCGTCGTGAAGCGGTCGTAGTCGCCGTCGTGGCGGAACGTCCGGTGCCACACGCCGTTGTGGAACACCAGCGCAGCCCCGGCCTCGGCACAGATCACATGCCCGATCGGCACGTCACCCTTGCTCTTGCGAACCGAGTCGGGCAGCGGAACCCGCGAGCGGTGGCTGCCGGGGATCAGCTCCATGTTGCCCATCCCGGGCACGGTCTGGTCGGTGAGCAGGTAGGACACGCGGAGCTGAATCAGCGGAACCGGGTACCCGAGCTCCTTGAAGTCGAACGCGGACGAGCCGTCCTGGTGCCAGCCGCCGTTGCCCGCATGTGCCGGCTGCATCGTGTTCCAGCCGGCTTGCAGCACGAAACGGTCCCCGAGCAGACCCTGGACCTTCGGAAGCACGTCGGGATGGTCGATCAGCCGCTCGAGCACCGGCTCGTTCTCGTAGGTCCGGCCGATCTGCCCGAACTCACGGTCGCGGTCCTGGTGCAGCCGCTGCGAGACGTCGTACGCCTCCGCGGCCTCGTCCTTGCTCAGGACGTTCGGGATGATGAAGTAGCCCCACGATTCGAAGATGAAGCGATCGGTCTCGGTCAGCTGACCTTTGTCGACGACGGGATCGAGCATCGATGTGTCCCCTTGTCCCTGGTGGGTAAACCGGTTAATTCTCACCCGCCTCCCGCCGCCGTTAAAGAGCCAACCGGCACAGATTGGCCCCCGCGGTCCTGGTCAGGCAGGGTCCGGGTCGACACCGGTCAGCGTGGCGGTCTGTTCCCAGAGGCGGGCGCGCAGTGCCTGATCCTGGGCGCGCGGGTCGATCCGGGCCGGACCGACGCCGCGGAAGAACTCGCCGTACTTGCGTGGACCGTAGTAGTCGCCGCCCCGGACGCCGGGTGCGGTCGCCGCGTACAGGATCGGCAGGGTGCCCTCGGGCACCGATTGGGAGAGGGCTTTCGTCAGCGCGTTGAGTGGTCGCGCGATCGCGCCGAGCCCCTGGTTGCGAGCGCCGGCCGCACCGAGTTCGGTTCCGGTGAAGCCCGGATGTGCCGCGACGCTCAGGACCGCCGAGCCCTCGGCTGCAAGGCGTTCCTGCAGTTCCAGCGCGAACATCAGGACGGCCAGCTTCGACTGCGAGTACGCGTACGCCATCCGGAACCGCCGGCGCTCGAAGTTGAGGTCCTGGACGTCGAACCCCTTGCCGCGCTGCGCGATGCTGGACACGGTCACGACGCGCGCGGACTTCCCGGCCCGCAGCGCGGGCATCAGCAGCCAGGTCAGCGCCGCGTGCCCCAGATAGTTCGTGGCGAGGATCGACTCGTGCCCGTCGACGGTCCGTTGCAACCGGCCGGCCGGGATGCCCGCGTTGTCGATCAGCAGGTCGACGCGGCCACCCGTACGATCCTCGATCTCCGCCGCAGCCGCCCGGACCGAGGCCTGGTCGGCGAGGTCGAGCAGTACGAGCTCACCGCCAACTGTCGCCGCCGCACGCTCACCGCGCTCCCGCGACCGACAGGCGAGCAGGACCCGCGCTCCCCTCGCAGCCAGAACCGTGGCCGCGCGCAGCCCAAGTCCCGAGTTCGCCCCGGTCACCACAACCGTACGGCCACCCTGATCCTGGATGTCGCCCTCGCCCCAGTCCGCCATTGAACAAGGTCCCTCAGCGTTGGGAGATGCTGGCGGTGACGGCGAGGCTGTCCACGAAGTCGTTCATCTTGTCGCCGGAGTGGCCTTTGACCCACTGGAAGGCGACGTCGCCGCGGTCGGTCACCAGTTCGACGAGAGGTTCCCACAGGTCTCGGTTGGCGACCGGCTTCTTGGCGGACGTGAGCCAGCCGCGGTCGAGCCAGCCCTGGTGCCAGCGGTCGCGGAAGCAGTTGACGACGTACGTCGAGTCCGAGACCACGAGCAGCGGGCCGGCGTTCGCGCGGACCGCCTCGAGCGCGGCCCGGATCTCCATCCGCTGATTCGTGGACGGCGCCTCCTGACCGGCGGCGTACTCGGTCGTGGACAGCGCCCAGGCCCAGCCCCCGGGACCGGGATTGCCGGAGCAGGCGCCGTCGGTGTAGACCGAGCGGGCGCCGACCGGGACAGTCATATCGGCAGGACGAGGACGGCGAACGCGAGTAGTAGGCATCAGGGCGCAACAGTACTCGGATCGGGTCGGGTCGGCCCGCATCAGGGAACACCCGAGTCGGACGACCGGTGTGCACGCGCCAGGGTTACCGCCCACTTACAGCCGTCGTACTGCCGTGTCCGGCCCTCGTTTCGCGACGATGATCCAGGCATGAACAATCCCCTCATCCTTGATCCGAGCGGACGCCGGCGCCTCGCCGAGGAGGAAGTGCTGCACCGTTCGGCGGGCCCGGTCGTCGTCGACATCCTCGGCGAGAAGGCCTGGGCGATCGGGCATCACGACCTGCTCGTGCAGCTGCTCAGCGACAGCCGGGTGTCGAAGGACCCGCGGCAGCACTGGCCGCGGTTCGTCAACGGCGACATCGTCGGCAAGTGGCCGCTGTACCTGCAGGTCTCGGTCGACAACATGTTCACCGCCTACGGCAAGGACCATCGCCGCCTGCGCCGCCTGGTCAGTCCGGCGTTCTCGGGCCGCCGTACGGCACAACTCCTGCCGAGGATCGAGGCGAGCACCGACGCGCTGCTCGATGCGCTCGCAGCACGGACGCCGGGGCCCGTGGACCTGCGCCAGTCGTTCGCGGCCCAGTTGCCGGTCGCGGTCATCAGTGATCTGTTGGGCATCCCAACGACCATGCGCACCGGGTTCCGGGAGAGCATCGACCGGATCTGGGACACCACGAACACCGCGGACGAAGCCGTACAGGCCACGAAGGACGCCTATGCGATGCTGCACGACTTCGTGGCGCTGAAGCGTGCCGAGCCGGCCGACGACCTGACCAGCGCGCTGATCGCGGCCCGCGACGACGAGGGCGACGGCTCCGCACTCACCGAGACCGAGCTGGTCGACACGCTGCTGCTCGTGATCGCGGCCGGGTACGAGACCACCATCAACCTGCTCGACTCCGCCGTCACCGCCCTGCTCTCGAACCCAGGTCAGCGCGAACTCGTCCGGACCGGAGGCGTCGAGTGGTCGGCCGTCGTCGAGGAGACCCTGCGCTTCGCGTCCCCGGTCAGCCAGATGCCGATGCGGTACGCCGTCGAGGACATCCCGCTCCCGACCGGGGAGACGATCCGCAAGGGCGATGCCATCCTGGCGTCGTACGGCGCCGCGAGCCGGGACCCCGAACTGCACGGCGAGACCGCAAAGATCTTCGACGTCACCCGCGCCGACAAACGAAACGTTGCCTTCGGCCACGGTGTGCACTACTGCCTGGGCGCCCCGCTGGCCCGTGCCGAGGCGGCGATCGCCCTCCCCCGCCTGTTCGAACGCTTCCCCGGCCTGTCCCTCGCCGTCGGAGTGGACGAACTGGAGCCGCTCCCCAGCATCCTGGGCAACGGCCACAGCACGCTGCCGGTTCACCTCGGTACCGCGTCAGCGTGATCCCCGGTGACGTCGGCAAGGGCGAGGTGCAACTCGTTGCGGGACGTCACGGAGAGCTTGATGTAGACCTTGTGCAGGTGGTACTCGACGGTTCTCGGGCTGATCGACAGCGTGGTCGCGATCTCGGGATTGGATCGGCCGTCGCGCGCCAGCGCAGCGATCCGGGCCTCCTGCGGTGTCAGCCGGTACGCGTGCTCGGGACCGCGTGGGCGGGCGCGCTCCCCGGTCGCGAGCAGCTCCCGCTCCGCTCGCTGGGCGAAGGCGCCGGCACCCATCGCCCGGAACGACTCCTCGGCGGCTCGCAACGGTTCGCGCGCATCGCTGCGTCGGCCCTGCCTGCGCAGCCATTCGCCGTACAGCAACTGCGCGCGGGCCAGCTGGGTCTTGATGCGGCAGCGGCCCAGTTGAGCGATCGCCTCCACGTACAGGTCCTCGGCCGCGGTACCGTCCCGCACCAGCGCGAGGCATTGCGCTTCGACGCCCAGCGCCCATTCGGTTCGGCACAGGCGAGTGCGCTCCGACAACCGGTCGGCAGCGTCCATCGCCAAGCGCAGGTCGCCGGAGCGCACAGCAGCCTCTACGAGTTCGGCAAGCGACCAGCCCTGCAGTTCGAGGGTGTCGCCTTCCAGTACTGCGCGCGTCGAGGCGACTGCTTCCTGGTACAGGCCAAGTCCGTTGCTGAGGACCGCCGCGGCATAGCGCTCCACCGCTGCGGCCACACCTCCGTACGGAGCCGGTGCCTCCGGCGAGTTGCCACGCCACGCTTCGAGCAATGATCCGGCGTACGAGAACGGCGGCGTACCTGCGATGTCGGCGAGCGACTTCGCCTCGTCGATCAGCGCCTGTGCTTCGCCGAAACAGCCGCTCTGGACCTCCACGAGCGCGCGATGAGTGAGTGCGTACGGCAACAATGTCTGAGCGCCCGCAGTCCTCGCCTGGAAGAGTTCCGCGCTCGTCAAGCGGTGCCAGCCTGCGTCGTCCCACAGGTCCGGCGCGACCAGACAAGCCAGCAGGCGCGATCGAGCGTCGTCCTCGTCGTCGCAGTCCAGCGTCTTGACGGCGAGCTTGAGCGGTTCGACCGCCGCGGCGTACCCGGCCGTGCACCGTTCAGCCACCGCGGCCAGCAACCGATCGTCGCCGGCCTCGTGAATCGCCGGCGAGGTCACGATCGCGCGGGTGAGGTCCGAGCAGCCCGTGAAGATCGCCGCGCCCAGTGCTTCGAGGTACGCCGAGGTCGCCGGCTCAGTGCCCGCGGCATCGATCCGTTCGGCGGCTGTCAGCAGTTGCCCGACGGCAGGTCGCCGACGGCTCGCGTCGAACGCCATCCGCGCCCGGACGTGCTCCGCCCGGGCCTGAGCCAGGTCTCCTGGTGAACCGAGCTCGACGACGGCGAGCAGGCGTACCGCGTCGTCCACCGCTCCGGCCGCGTGATACGTCTCGGCCGCCAGGACAGCCCGTTCGACGCGCAGTACGGGGTCCGCGGTGCGGATAGCAGCCTGCTCCAGGAACGCCGCGGCAGCGGGCAGACCGCCCCGTGCCCGGCTCTTTTCGATCGAGGCCATCAACTCGTCGGCAACTGCGTCATCCGGTGCGATCAGACCGTGGGCCAGGTGCCACGCCCGCCGATCCGGTTCGGTGCCCGGGTCCGTGGCCGCCGCCAGTGCAGCATGGGCTCGACGGCGTTCTTCCGCGCCTGCGCGCCAGTAGACCGTCCCACGCAGCGCCGGATCTCGAAACGCGACCCAGGCGCCGAACGACACCAGGTTCGCCGCCTCCAGCTGTTCGGCCGCTCGCGCCCGGATGCCGAGGCCGGCCGCCGCCCGCCACAGGCGCACCGGGTCGCCCAACGGTTCGGCGGCCGCGAGCGTCAGCAGACAACGGCTCTCCGGCGTGAGCCCGTCGAGCACTTCAGCGGCGGTCGAGGCGGGTGCGCGATAGCCGCCGGCAAGTTCCACCGGTGACACGCCGAGGACCGACGCGCGCAGTACGCGCGGATTGCCCCGGGACTCCACGACCATCCGCTCGACGACAGCCTCGTCGAGCGCGATCGGCAGCACCGACCGCACCAACTGGTACGCGGCGGCATGGTTCAAGCCTTCGAGCACAAGCTCAGGCAGCCCGGCGAACAAGGCGCCTCGGTCCGCGAACAGCACGGCAATCGGCACCGGCCCGACCCGGCGCGCGACGAAGCCGAGCACGTACGCGGACGCATCGTCGAGCCACTGCGCGTCGTCCACGACACACAGCACGGGCCGCTTCCGCGCAGCGCGGACGAGCAACTCCAGCACCGCGACGCCGACCAGGAAGCGATCGGGCGCCGGGCCGCCGCGCAGGCCCACCACGATCTCCAGTGCCTCTCGTTGGTGTACGTCGAGCTCGCCGAGTTCGACGGGCAAGGCCGAGCACAGCAGGTGCAATGCGGCGTACGGGAGATCAGTCTCCGCTGCAGTCCCGCGCACCCGTACGACGCGGTGCTCGGTCGCGGCTGTCGTGACGTCCTCCAGCAGAGCGGTCTTCCCGAGCCCGGCCGCGGCCCGTACCACGAGCACCGCGCTCTGCCCGTCCAACGTTGCCGTTAGCAACTGACGGATCCGCGCCCGGGCCGGCTCTCGCCCGACCAGGTCCGGGTCCTTGCCTCGCGCAACCGCTCCGTCGACCGACATGGCTCGGACCTCACATCGCCGTCGACCGAACGTGCCGGGCCAGGAAGTCGCCGATCAGCCCGCTGACCTGGTCGAGTGCGCTCTCGAGCAGGAAGTGCCCGCCGTCGAGCAGCTTGATCTCCGCATCCGGAAGATCCTTCGCGAACGCCTTCGCGCCCTCCGGTCCGAAGATCGGATCACCGCTTCCCCACACGGCAAGCAGCGGCGGCCGGTGCTCGCGGAAGTACTCGTGCAGCTGGGGATACATCGCTGGGTTGCTGGCGTAATCCAGGAACAGCTTCAGCTGGATCTGGTCGTTGCCGGGTCGCGACAGCTTCTCGAAGTCATGGTGCCAGGTGTCCGGGCTGACGAGCGTCTCGTCGGCGACGCCGGTCACGTACTGCCAGCGGGTCACGTCCAGCGTCAGCGCCTCACGGATCGCCGCCTCGGTGGCCGCCGTCCGATCCGCCTGGTAGTCCCAGACCGTCTTCCAGAATCCCTCGACGAACCCCTCGTCGTACCCGTTCCCGTTCTGGCTGATGATCGCGGTGATCGCCGCCGGCCGGGACACTGCCAGCCGCCAGCCGATCGGTGCGCCGTAGTCGTGGACATACATCGCGTACGACGTGATGCCGAGCGACTGCACGAGCCCCGCGGTCAACGCCGCGAGCGCGTCGAACGTGTAGTCGAACTCCTCGACCGACGGTGCATCCGACAACCCGAACCCGAGCAGGTCCGGCGCGATCACGCGGTAGCGGTCGGCCAGCGCCGGGATCAGCCCGCGGAACATGAAGGAGCTGGTCGGGAAGCCGTGCAGCAGCAGGAGCACCGGGGCCTCCGGCGCGCCGGCCTCCCGGTAGAACAGCCGCCGGCCGTCGACCTCGGCGTACCGGTAGTGAATCTCGGTCATCGCGGACCCCTTCTCCTGCATCGGTTGCTGATGGTGCGGAGTCATCCTCGCGGCCACGGACGCGACGCACATCGTCAAGCCTGACAAGGTCCGTGCACCCCCCGTTCTGACGATGTGGAACCCGGGTCGCAGGCGCCATCGTGCTGACTACCAGGGCGCCGCGACGGCCGCCCACAGGCGCGAAGCGGAAGGAAACATTCATGAGCGTGAACTGGCTCGACCGGATGGAGACCGGAGAGGTCTTCGCGGGACAGAAGCTGATCGTGGTCGGCGGCAGCAGCGGGATGGGGCGCCAGACCGCACTCGACGTCGCGGCCGCGGGCGGGACCGCGGTCGTCATCGGCCAGACCGCCTCGAAGGTCGAGGCGACCGTCAAGGAGCTGGGCGGCGAAGGCCAGGCGTTCGGCATCACCGCCGATCTGTCGGACCCGTCGGCGGTCGAGGACACCCGGCAACGGCTGGCGGGTGAGCATGCGGACGCGACCCTGCTGGTGAACGCCGCCGGCCTGTTCCTGCCCAAGCCGTTCCTCGAGTACGGCCCCGAGGACTACGACGCGTACCAGGACCTGAACCGGGCGATCTTCTTCCTGACCCAGACGGTCGCGCAGGCGATGGCGGACGGCGGCCGCGGCGGATCGATCGTGAACATCGGAAGCATGTGGGCCCACCAGGCGATCGGGCTGACCCCGTCGTCGGGCTACTCGGTGGCCAAGGGCGGGATCCACGCCCTGACCCACAACCTGGCGCTCGAGCTCGCGCCGCACAAGATCCGCGTCAACGCGATCGCACCGGCCGTGGTGGCAACGCCGATCTACGAGAAGTTCGTACCGGCCGACCAGCTGGAGATGACCCTGCACAGCTTCGACCCGATGCACCCGATCGGCCGCGCGGGTACCCCACGGGACGTCGCGAACGCCATCACCTTCCTGCTCTCCCCCGCGACCGACTGGGTCACCGGTGCGATCTGGAACGTCGACGGCGGCGTGATGGCCGGCCGCAACTGACCTCGCCGCAACGGGGGTCAGCCTGGTTGTGCGGGCGTTCCGCGTTCGGTGGCGATCCGGGCAAGCTCGACGCGGGACCGGATGCCGAGCTTGCCGAACACGTGCCGTAGGTGCGAGTTGACCGTGTACGGCGAGAGGAAGAGCTGCTCGGCAACCTCACGGTTCGTCGCGCCCCGGGCGACCAGGCCGACGACGGCGAACTCGGACTCGGTCAGTTCGGGCCACTGCGGTGCAGAACGGGGGCCGCGGACGGCGGGACGTACACCGCGGATGCGGAGCAGGCTGCGCACCCGCGATACGTCCCGCTGAGCGCCCGCATCCGCGTACAGCGAGAGCGCCGACTCGAGCAGCGGCACTGCTTCCGGCGTCCTGGCGTCCGGCAGCAACCGTCCGGCGTCCTCGAGGACTGCGGCGAGGACGAGTGGGCGCGGATCACGGTTGCTGCGGGCCACAGCCAGCAGCGCGACCTCTGCGTCGGCGTCGAGCACCGCGCGCGCCTGCAGGGCAGCGCTGTCGAGGAACGGGAAGTCCGGGTGCGCGGCCGCGAAGCGCTCGAGGTTGACCACGACCGATTCAGCGTCCGTACGTCGGTCCGCGGCGAGCAGAATGCGCGTCAGGACCGCGGCGTCGGCGTACGTCAGGGGGCTACTCGTGCTCAATGCTCCGCGGGCCAGCGGGTCGAGCAACTCCACGTCGATCCCGCTGAGCTGCCCGAAGTCACCGTCGGCGTCGGCCACCAGCGCCATCAGCCACGCGCCGAGCCACTGTGCCGATGGGCATCCTCGCGCTTGCAGTAGCTGGGTCGCGGACCGGCGGGCCTGGTGAAGTCCGGCGGGATCTCCGGTGTGCAGGGCGACCCGGCCGAGGATGTACAGGCAGAGCTGGTTGATGTTGCCGTAGCTGCCGTCGACGGTGATCTCGTCGGCCATCTCGATCGCGGCCTCCGCGTCCGAGCGGGCGTCGTCGAGCCGGCCGGCGGCGTACATCGCCCGGCAGCGGATCATCGACCAGTTCCGCAGGTGCGACGCCACGCCCTCGCGCTGCGCGTCCCGCAGCCCGGCGTCGATCAGCGCGAACGTCTCGTCGAGCCGGACCAGCCGGATGAACATGATCGCGATCCAGTTGTCGAGCCGCCAGATCTTCACCGCCACCGCGACCTGCACATCGCGCTGCCGCGCGGCCGCCTGGTCGAGGAGCTCGAGCGACTCCCGCCAGGCCCCGCGGGTGAGCAGCAGCGCCGAACGCGGGAACAGCGTGATCACCTCGTCGGCCGGATCGTCGCTGGTCCGGGCGAGGTCGGTGGCGACTGCGGTCGACTCCTCGGCACCCGCAACGTCGCCGAGCAGGTCGAGCGCCAGCGCCAGGTTGATCTGGAGATGGATCCGCAGCGTGACGGGCAGCCCGGGCAGGTCGAGAGCGCGGCGGCACTGATCGACGCTGTCGGCCAGTGCGTACTGCGTCAGCAGGATGGCAACCTGCAGCCTCGCCTCGGCCTGCGCTTCGGGGTCGGCGAGATCCCGCGCGCCGACGGTGATCAGGCTTGTCGCCTCAGCGGCCTTGCCGGCGAACACCAGATAGGTCAGCGTCTCCGCGGTCAGCAGACCGCGTTCGGCGGCACCAGGCGGTGTCAGCTCCAGGGCGCGCCGGCTGAGGGCTCCGGCGATCGCCGACGACACGCGGCCGGTCTCGGTCGCTGCCCTGCGCAGGATCGCGATCGCCTCGGTGTCACCCGGTCCGGCGATGTCCATTACGAGCTCTGCGACCTCCGACGGCGGTGCGCCGTGCCGCAACATCACGTCGACGGCTTGTCGTCGCAGGCTCTGCCGTGCCGTCGCGGGCAGTGCCGCCTCGACTGCCTCCCGGACGAGGTCGTGGCGGAACGCGATCCGGTCGCCGTCCTCGGTGACCAGGCCGAGGGCCAATGCTTCGCGCAGTGCCCCGAAGACAGCTGCGGGCGACCGGCCGGTGAGGGTCGAGAGCTCACCCGCCGAGAACCGCCGGCCCAGAACCGACGCCATCTCCAGCGCGCCCCGCGTGCTCTCGGGCAATCCGGCAAGTTGCTCGCTGATCGAGTCGACGAACCGCAGCGGTATCCGGGTCCCGGTCTGCCGCGCCAAGCCGGCCGTGACCTCGACCAGTTGCTCGTCCCGCAGGCCACGCAGCAGCTCGACCAGCAGGAACGGATGGCCCTCGACTCGCCCGAGAACCTGCTGCAGCGCGGCGTCCGGCGACCCGCCGAGCAGATCGGTCGCCACCTGGTCTACCGCAGCATCGCTCAACGCATCGAGTGTGATCCGCAGACCACCTGCGGCCTCGAGCCGCGACAACATCGTGCCTACCGGACCGGTCCGGTCCTCGGACCGCGCAGACAGCACCCAGAGGACCCGGTGGCCGGCGAGTTGCCGGGTGAGCGTGCCGAGCGCGGCCAGCGTTGCTTCGTCCGCCCACTGCACGTCATCGATCGAGATCAGGACAGGAGAGTCAAGTGCGACCCGCTCGAGCGCCTCCTGCAGTTCACGGACGAGCCAGAATCGCTGGTCGGGAGATTGGGAGAGGTCGCGCAGTAAGGCCGGGTCCACCGGCGCATCCGGACCGTGCACCAACGCCTGGAAGAGCGGGCCGAGCGGGATCGCGTGTCCCGCGATGTCACAGACGCCCCGGAACACTCTGACTTTCGCGTCGAGGGCGCTCCGCTCGAGCTGGTCGAGCAGCACGGTCTTGCCCGTACCGGCCAGTCCCGTCACGAGGACGGTGCCGCCGTCTCCTCCGTGGACGGCGTCGAGTCGCTCCTGCAGCGCCGCGATCTCGGCGTCCCGGCCGTGCAGGCGCACTGCCTGCGGCCCAGCGCTGGCGCCGGCGTTCACTTCAGCGTCCCTCGTTCCTTGCTCGCTGACGGGGGTCAAGGCGCAATCTTGGCATCAGCAGGCCCGGTTCCCCCAGTTGACGACGGACCGTAGCGCTCGCGTGACGGACGATGTGGCCGCCTGGCCAAGATGACTCGTTCGGGTGATGCATCGAAGGGGCGCCGCCCGCGAGGCTGGCGGCATGCCAGGGTTCAGCCGAACGATGCAGGCGACCGCACCGAGCATCGTGCACGGTCGGTCGACCGAGCAGGAGCTTGTGTGCGATCTGCTCGAGCTGGCACGCCGGGGGCCCGGTGGAGTGGTCCTGGTGGACGGCGAGCCGGGGATCGGCAAGTCCGCCCTCCTCAGCCATGCCGTCGAGGTCGCCGCCGGCCAGGGGTTCGCGGTTCTGACCAGGACGGCTGGAGTCGGGGCGCGGATCGCGACGGTGCCGGTGCTGGTCTGCATCGACGACCTGCACCTCGCGGGTGCGGCCACGCTGGCTTCGCTCCGGGTGTTGCCGGGCGACCTCGCGGGCCGGCACGTCGCCTGGCTCCTGGCCCGGTCGACCTCAGCGCGTCGCGGAGCGGACCAACTGTTCGATCTGCTGGAGAACGACGGCGCGGCGAGGATCACTCTGGACCCCCTGCCAACGGATGCGGTCCGCGCGATCATCGCCGACAGGTTCGGCGCCCCACCGGACGACGCGCTGGCCAAGCTGGTCGGCGGCGCCGCGGGGAACCCGGCACTCGTCACCGAACTGCTCGACGGCCTGTCCGACGAGCACGCTGTCGAAGTGGTCGAAGCACACACGAATCTCAGTTCGGCGGTACTCCCCCAGCGCGTACAGCGCCTGGCGAGGAGATGGCTCGCCGACCTCAGCCAGCAGGCGCGGCAGCTGCTGATGACGGCCGCGATGATCGGTCCGATGTTCCGGCTCGAGGATGTGTGCGCGATGGTCGGGACGACGCCGGCCGCGCTGTTGCCCGTCGTGGAGGAGACGCTCGACGCCGCCGTCACCACCGCGCTGGAGGACTCGTTCGCGTTCCGCCAGCCGTTGCTGCACCGCGCGATCTGCGAGCTGGTGCCGCGGCCTGCCCGCGCGGCGCTCCGCCGCCAGTACGAGACACTCCTCGGCGCGCTCCCCGAGGCGCCCGCGCCGTCGCCGGCAAACCCGGTCCAGGCTTTGCCTGCTGAGGACCTCGGCGTCCTGTACGTCGAACGCGGCGAGCCCGACCGGGCGATCCGGCACTTCGAAGAAGCCCTGGAGGGCTACCGCGAAGCCGGCGCGGACCGCGACGAGGCCCGCGTCCGCAGTCGCCTGCGGGCACTCGGAGTCCGGAGCCGCCATTGGCAGACCGTCCCAGCCAAGCCGATCACCGGATGGGACAGCCTCACCGGTACCGAGCAGACCGTCGCCGGCCTTGTCGCGCAAGGCCTCAACAACAAGCAGGCCGCCGCCCGCCTGTACATCAGCCAGCACACCGTGGCCCATCACCTCCGCCGGGCCTTCTGCAAACTGGGCATCACGTCCCGCGTCGAGCTCGCCCGCATCGTCATCGAACAGTCCGCCTGACGCGGGCTCTCACCCCTTGCGCAGGTCAGGAGCCGGTGCGCCGAGCAGCTCGATGCGTGCCCGATTCCACGCGGTCCGTACTGCGGCCTGCACCGCCCTCGACGTGCGGCCGAGGATGCGTACGGCTGCGCCGCGACCACCCGGCAACTCGGTCACGCCGGCCAGGATCTCGGGTACGTCGGTGAGCGCGTCCCGAAGCACCGCGACCACCTCGGACGACGGCGTCCCGGCGCAGATCACCTGCAGACTCGCCAGCACGTCATAGCCACCCAGCACGCCTGCTGACGTCGGATCGTCGATCTCACCGGGCCTCAATCGGAGCGTATCGACGTACCACAACGACCCGTCGGGATCACGGACCTCGGTGTCGGACCAGTACAGGTCGTACACGTGGGACTCGTTGCGCGCCATCCTGCCCGGGAGGAGGATCTCGCCGAAGATCACCGTCGCGTCCGGCGCCACAGTAAGGCACGTTCGCTGGTAGAGCCGCGACCCCTTGAACGGGATGATCGGGTCAGGCAGGTACTCGAGTACGCAGCCGGCGCCGACGCTGAGGTTCACCAACTGGGTCGCGAAGTTGTGCCGGGCCTTGAAGACCTTCGTCGCGGCCTGTGTCGTGAGATGGACCGCCGCCCCCGGCGCGCAGTCGACGTCCACCCGGTACCGGTCCCCCTGGACGAAGCCATCGCCCTGCTGCTGCAGGAAGACGAAAGCCATGTCCGGGCGCAGCGGATCCAGATAGATCGGCCGGTAGACGTACAGCGGGGAGCGCTGGTACTGGCTGACAACCCGGGTCCGGCCGGCGCGCGGGGCCAGCGCCAGGTCGAGCACGCCAAGCTTTCCCGCGGCACCGACCCCGAGCGCGTCGGTCACCTGCGCATCGAACGCGAGCACTTCCTCGGGCACTCCCGCCGGAGTGCACCACGCCCGGTCGTCCCGTCCGCTCATACCGGATGGGCGACCGGCGCAAACCTGGTGATCACCTCGTCGATCCGGCCGGCGATCTCGCCGAGCCCTTCGCCGGTGAAGCAGTTGGTGAACACGAACGGCCGGCCGTCCCGAACGGCGCCGGCGTCCCGGTCCATCACCGACAGGTCGGACCGGACCAGCTCGGCCAGGTCGACCTTGTTGATCACCAGGAGATCCGAATGCGTCACGCCGGGACCCCGCTTGCGCGGGATCTTGTCGCCCTGGGCAACATCGATCACGAACACGAAGTAGTCGGCGAGCGTCGCGCTGAACGTCAGCGTCAGGTTGTCACCACCGGACTCGACGAGCACCACGTCCGCGTCGGTGAAGCGATCGGTCAGCTCGGCGACCGCGTCCAGGTTCATCGTCGGATCGTCCCGGACCGCGGTGTGCGGGCACGACCCCGTTTCGACACCGACCACTCGTTCCGGCGCAAGGACACCGGCGAGAGTACGTCGTACGTGCAACGCGTCCTCACTGGTGAAGATGTCGTTGGTGACCACCACCGGTCGATGGCCCGCGGCGATCAGCATCGGAACCAGCGCCTCGATCAGAGCTGTCTTGCCGGATCCGACCGGGCCCCCGATCCCGATCCGCGGAATCCCCGGCGCCCGCACCGACGCCGACCGCAGCACCGGCTCGAGGTCGTGATCATGATCATGCCCGTGTCCATGCCCGTGTCCGTGCATGACTTCCTCCATGGAGCACCCTCTCCTCAACTAACTGGCGAACAGCCGTAGCTCGGTTTCCTCGTGCCGCATCGCCATCACGTCCAGCAGCGGTGTGCAGCTGGTGATGCAAGGAACGTCCTTGTCAGCCGCGCGTTCGGCCGCCGCGGCCAGATCCGAACGCACCTCGTGCAGCACGGCCTGGGCCGTGCCGTGATCCGTCACGGCCAACCGCACCGCGGCAGCGGTCCAACTGGCAGCGAACGCGAACAACTCGCCCGCCACCGCCTCGGGACGCGGCACGCCAACCGCAGCGCTGAGCACGCCCAGCACCACCGCGTGATTGCCCGGAGCTCGCCTGGCCGCGACCTCGTGCGCGTACTGGGCAAGGGCTCCGGCACCGAACGCCGACGTCGCGACCCGGAGGAGCGCGCGCCCCGTACGCGTCGAGGTCTCCCGGGCTTCCCGCGACAGCTTCACCGCGGTCAACCGCTCGTCGGCCCGAACGGCCAGCTCAACATCCAGCGAGTCCGAGCCCGTCGTCGCACGATGCGCACACGCGAGCGCGACGCCGTCGGACGGCGCGACCGACAGCCGCACCTGATCCCGCAACACAGCAACCAGCGCCGCCGGGTCACTCGGCATCGCGAGCCGGCCGGACTGCGCCAAGGTCTCCAGCCCGTACGACAGCGTGTAGCGGCCGCTCGGGAACGCCGAGTCGCTCAGCTGTAATACGGACAGGAAGCCCGCGAGCCGCTGATCGTTCATCAGACGATGTAGTAGAGCTGGGACATCGGGACCTCGTCCGCCGCGGGCACCACGGCCGGCTCCCCGTCGACGGAAACCTGGTACGTCTCGGTATCGACCACGATCTCCGGCGTCAGGTCGTTCCGCACCATCTGCGCCTTCCCGACCGTACGGCAGCCACGGACCGCCTCGACCGCCCGATCGACACCGAGCCGCTCCATCACCTGCGCCTCGACCGCCGCCTGCGACACGAACGTCACGGACGTCCGCCCCGCGGCCTTCCCGAGCCCGGCGAACATCGGTTGCAGCAACACCGGCTCCGGCGTCGGGATGGACGCGTTCGCGTCCCCCATCACCGACCAGGCCACCATGCCACCCTTGATCACGTACTTCGGTTTGACCCCGAACGTGTTCGTCGGCCACAGCACGATGTCCGCGAGCTTGCCCGGCTCCAGCGAGCCGATGACATGCCCGATCCCGTGCGTGCGGGCCGGGTTGATCGTCAGCTTCGCCAAGTACCGCAGGATGCGCTGGTTGTCGTCGCCGTCGGTCTCGCCGGGCAGGCTCCCGGTCACCTTCTTCATCTTGTCCGCGGTCCGCCAGCACGTCGACACCGTGTCGCCGACCCGCCCCATCGCCTGCGAGTCCGACGAGTACATGCTGAGCACGCCCAGGTCGTGCAGCACGTCCTCGGCCGCCTCGGTCTCCGCGCGGATCCGGGACTGCGCGAAGGCGACGTCTTCGGGATTGTCGGGGTTGAGGTGGTGCGTCACGATCGTCATGTAGAACAGGTTGTCCGTGGTGTCGGTCGTGTACGGACGGGTCGGATTCGTCGACGACGGCAACACGTTCGGCAGCGACGCGATCGCCATCATGTCCGGTGCATGGCCGCCACCCGCGCCCTCGGTGTGGTAGCTGTGGATCGTCCGGCCGTCGATCGCATCGAGCGTGTCCGCCAGGTACCCGCCCTCGTTGAGCGTGTCGGCGTGCAGAGCGACCTGTACGTCGTACTCGTCGGCGACCGTCAGCGCACAGTCCAGCGCAGCCGGCGTCGCACCCCAGTCCTCATGCACCTTGAGCCCGCACACGCCCGCCTCGACCTGCTCGCGCAGGCTCTCCGGACGGCTGCTGTTTCCCTTGCCCATGAAGCCCACGTTGACCGGCAGGCCCGCGGTGGCCTCGAACATCCTGGCCAGGTTCCACGGCCCTGGCGTGCAGGTCGTGCCCTTGGACCCGTCGGCGGGACCGGTGCCCCCGCCGAGCATGGTCGTCACGCCGCTGGACAGTGCGTGCGGGACCTGCGCCGGGGTCAGGAAATGCACGTGCGAGTCGATTGCGCCGGCCGTCGCGACCAGGCCTTCGCCGGAGATCACCTCCGTACCGGGACCGATCAGCAGGTCCGCGGACACCCCGTCCTGCACCAACGGATTCCCGGCCTGGCCGATGCCCACGATCCGGCCGTCCTTGACGCCGATGTCGGCCTTCACGATGCCGATCACCGCATCCATCACGATCACGGAGGTGATCACCAGATCGAGCGCTCCATCGGCGTTGCGCAGGCCCGGCACCTGCGCCATCCCGTCCCGGATCGACTTGCCGCCGCCGTAGATCGCCTCCTCGCCGGGCAGGATCAGGCTGCGCTCGACCCGGGCCAGGAGTGCGGTGTCGGCCAGCCGGAACCGGTCGCCGGTGGTCGGGCCGTACAACGAGGCGTACTGCCTCCTCGAGACCGTTGTCACGACTGCTCCTTCGCTCCTGAGAACCCGCGGTCCCGCGCCCGTTCCAGAGCGCGGGCGCGGGACCGCGGATTGGATGCCGCACCGTCGAGCAACCCGCTGAACCCCACTACCCGGCGCGATCCACCGAACTCGACCAGGTCGACCTCGCGTTCGTCGCCGGGCTCGAACCGGATCGACTGGCCGGACGGCACGTCGAGCCGCATTCCCAGCGCCGCGGCGCGGTCGAAGTCCAGTGCCCGGTTGATCTCGAAGAAGTGGTAGTGCGAGCCGACCTGGATCGGCCGGTCACCGGTGTTGCGGACCGGCAGCCGCCGGGTACGCCGGCCGGCGTTGATCTCGATCGGCTCGTCGGACAGCAGCCACTCGCCTGGAATCATTTCGTCCCCTACGGAATCGGGTTGGCAACAGCCACCAGCTGCGTGCCGGTCCGGAACGTCGCCTCGACCTGAACGATGGTGACCATCTCGGGCACGCCCGGCAGTACGTCGTCCCGGGACAGCACCTGCCTGCCGAGCTCGGTGACCTCGGCCACCGAGCTTCCGTCCCGAGCGGCTTCGAGCAGGGCCTCGGTGATCAGTGCGATCGACTCGGGAAAGTTCAGCTTGAGCCCGCGGGCCTTGCGCCGGCGGGCCAGCTCGGCCACCTGGTAGATCACCAGTTTCTCCGTCTCCCGGGGGCTGAGCATCAAGGACGAGACACCCGCCTCGATGCGCGGCTCCCCGGGCGCAACGTCGCTCATTGCGTCAGAACCCGGCCAGGCCCTGCGGGCTGTTGTACGGGATGTCAGCGCTGGTCACCTCGCTGAGCGATCCGTCCGGCTGCACGGCGTACCCGACGAGCTTCGAGGCGTTGGCGTAGATCTGGTAGAGGTAGCTGCCGTCCGGCGTCAGCAGGTTGTCGCTGGGGCCGCTGCTGACGGTGCCGTTCAGCGCCCGGAAGGTCCCGTCACCGGGCACCCTCGGGCTCGCCGAGTCGTGCACCAGCGAGATCACGTCGCCGTCGATCCGGAAGCTGCTGATGTTGGAGTAGCCGAAGTTCGTCGCGAACACCCACTGGTCGTCCGGCGAGACCGCGAGCCAGCACAGCTCGGACGGCTGACCGGCGCTGGTGTCGATCTTCACGACCGGGCCGGTCCCGATCTTGCCGTCCGCCGCGAGGGTCGCGAGCGCCACGCCGTCACCCACGGCGTACCCGACGACGAACAGGTGCGGCCGGTGGTGCAGGAACGCGGGGTAGAACGGCGACCCGCCGCCCCCGTCCTGGAACATGCCCTCCCCGAGCGAGCCGTCCCCCTGCACGGGAAACACGATCAGGCCGTCCGGGTCCGGCGCGTTGGACGCCACGGACTTCTTCGAACCGTCGGGCTGGTCGGCCCACAGGATCGGCGACCCGTCCGGGTTCGCCTTCGCCGGCTCGTCGAACGTGGTGCCGACGATCAGGTACTTCTCGTCCGGTGAGAGCACGACCATCGTGGATACGCGCAGCGGCTTGGTCGGCGTGTTGACCGTGTAGCCCTCGGGGCGCGCCGTGAGCCGGCCGTCGGCGTCGACCTGCATCAGCCGGACGTGGTCCGGGCCGAACGAGTGCAGCACGAACAGCGTGTTCGTGGCCGGCAGGTAAGCCAGCGACTTGGCGGTACCGCTGCGCCCGGTCACCAGGTTGCCGGTCCGCTTGACGTCGACCAGCGTGAGCTTGCCGTCCTCGCTGACACCGAAGCTCGACACCGAGTTGTCGCCACCGTTGGTCGCGAACAGGAACTGCCGGTCGGCCGTCAGAATCACGCTGCCCGCGGCCTCGAACGCGTTCGGTGCGCTCTCCTGGCCGCTGATCGGCTTGTAGACGCCGGATCCCGCGCCGCCGGTGGGGACCCGCTCCACCTCACTGATCGTGCCGTCGGCAGCCCGCCGGTAGTGGATGACGCAGTTCTTGACCTCATTGGTCTGGATGTACAGGTGACCGGGTCCCTGCATGTCTCGCTCCATCGTCGTTCTCCGATTCTCAGCCTGGTCGGTCCCACACTTGCGACCTCTCCCAGAGCCTCCGCCGCAACCGGCTGCGCCGCATCGAGGAACGCCCCGGCCCCGTACCCCAGCCGGCGCCCGCAGCGCGCGACCGGGGTACGGGTCCACGTCACGCGTCGGAGCGGGCGAACCTGCCGGCGGCGAGCGCTCCCACGGACAGGATCCAGATCAGGCTGATCAGTGCGCCCGTGGTTGCGGACAGGACGGCGTCGGTCGGGTTGTAGAGCTGGGCGGCGGCGCGGTCCGGGAGCCAGCGGGCAGCGTCCGTCGCGGCAGCCACGACGGGCGAGACGAGCACGACGAGGCAGAGCATGGTCACCAGTGCGGGGACCAAGTGGTGCAGGAGCAGGCCGGCCGCGTGCGCGAGCAGGGCGATCAGGACCAGGTAGGTCGCCGCGCCCGCCAAGCGCCGTACGTCGAGGGTGTTGCCGAACGC
>DASSDE010001231.1:0-2490 GCA_035697365.1 Kribbella sp.
CTGATCCCGTCCATCGGCACCTTGCCCCGCAGCGCGACGTACGGCCGCTCCTCCAACTCCACGATCTCCGGCATTGCCGATCCCTCCTCGCTGGACAGCTCGCAGGAACCAACTTAATGCCGGAGATCGCACCGGTCAGCAACCGGGCGCGGTGCGCCTGCCGACCCGCCGCTCAGGTGACCCGGGTACCGTCCGGATCCACCGACGTGACGCGGGTGCCGTCCGGGTCCACCGAGGTGACGCGGGTGCCGTTCGGATCGGTCACAGTGACGCGGGTGCCGTCAGGATCGGCCGGCGGGTCTGCTTGGGCGACCGTGCCGCCGACGGTGATCGCGCTCGCCAGCGCCGCGACTCCCGCCGCGACGATCTGCCGTGCTCTCATGGATTCCCTCCCGTTCGCCGTGCCCGCTGTCTTCCAACGGGTCACCAGCGACGATAGGAACAGCCCACCCGCACCGCACTCGTTTCGACCAGAATCGAAGAAGCAGCCAGTCGGCGGGCGATCAGCTGAAGTACTGCGGGAAGAGGTCGTTCGTCGGCCACGACTTCACGCCGTTCGCGGCGGTCCACAGGGCCGCGTCGATGTCGCCGTACGACTTGCCGCTCGGGTCGTCGCGGCGGTTGAAGACGGCCGCCCAGCTCATCCCGTTGTAGGTCCGCACGATGATGGAGAACGTGCCGGGCATGCTGCCGGTGTGCCACGTGTTGCGGCCGGTGCCGCCGGTGACCGGGCGGATCTGCCAGCCGAGGCCGTAGTACCAGCCGTCGGAGTTCACACCGATCGACGGCTTGGCCCAGATGTGGCCGAGGGAGGTGCTGTTGAGCACGCTCGACGAGGCGTCGAACATCTTCGCCCAGCGCACCAGGTCCGGCGCGCTCGCGACCCAGCCGCCGTTCGCGTCCTGGATCCGCATGCTGAACGAGCCGTACGGCGCGGGCACGACCTTGCCGGACATGTCGAGCACGGTCTTGCCGGTGTACTGGGATTCGTACGACGTCTCGCCGCTGTGCTTCGCGATGCTCCACCCGAGCGCCATCCGCTTGATCTTCAGCGGGGCGAGCAGCTTCTGCTTGACGTACTCCTCGTAGCTCAGGCCGCTGACCTTCTCGATCACGCGGCCCGCGAGGGTGTAGCCGAAGTTCGAGTACGCATACTTGGTGCCCGGGTCGAAGTCGAGCTTCTGACCGGCGACGTACTTGATCACGTCGGACGTGTGCAGTTCCATCGGGACGCCGAGCGTCCGCGAGATCGTGGCGTCCTTCCACTCCGGGTCGCCGGACACGTCGCGATCCCAGCCGCCGAGGTGCTGGAGCACCTTCCACAGCGTGATCTGCGACCAGCGCGGGTCGCGGGTCAGGCCGGTCGCGGGCGTGATGTCGATGATGTTCGCGACCGGCGTGGACAGGCTCACCTTGCCGTCCTGCACGAGCTTCACGATCGCGGCCGCGGTGAACGACTTCGACAGGCTCGCGATCCGGAACAGCGAGGTCGGCTGTACGGTCAGCGCGGTCGACGCACTGTAGCCGCGGGCAAGCACCAGCCGGCCCTTGTACGTCACGGCGACCTGCCCGGCGGTGATCCCGCGGGCCTGCATGTACGTCTTCATCTGGTTGTCGAACCCGGCCAGCGCCGGCACCGCCGTACCCGTCGTCTTCCAGGTGGCGGCCGCATCAGCAGGCCGCCCGATCAGATAACCGGCCCCGGTGCCGACTGCGGCGGTGGCACCAGTGGCAACCGCAAGCTTCCCGAAGTTCCGGCGCGACAGCTCCACGAACGTGTTCTCCTTCAGAGCAGGGGTTTACAACGAAGGAAGTCTGTCACCCGAAGAGGTCTACTCGACCACTGTTGCGTACGAGATCACACCGCGACGAATCTGGTCCACGACAGCGCGTGCCGTGCGGCGCAACTCGCTGTCGCCGGCCGCGTCGGCGATCTGCTCGGTGAGGTCGATCAGCTGCTTCACCCACCGGACGAAATCGCCCGCAGCCAGATCGGACTCGTACAGCACCTCGGCCAGTGACGCGCCCGAGGCCCACCGGAACGCGGGCCAGCAGAAGTTCAGATCCATCGACCGCAGAAAGTCCACGCGCATGTCCCGCTCCAGCGCGGACAGGTCCCGCCAGATCGATCCCATCCGCTCGAGGGCCTGCCGGACGTCGCCGCGCGGCAACCGTGGTGAGGTCGGCTCGTCCTTCGACCGCGACTCGTAGACCAGTGCGGCCAGGCACGCCGCCAGCTCGGGCACGGTGAGGTCGTCGAAAACTCCTTGCCGCAGGCACTCGGCCGCGACCAGGTCGAGCTCGGTGTAGATCCGCGCGAGCCGGTCGCCCGCCTCGGTCGTCTTGTCCCCGTCGAGGTAGTGCAGCGCGTCCAGCACCTGGCAGACCCGGTCGAACTGGCGGGCGATGGTGTTCGTCCGCTGCTCGATCTTGCGCTGGACGTCGCGGTTCTCCCGGTCCAGCCGGAAGTAGCGCTCCGCCCAGCGGGCG
>DASSDE010001232.1:0-2846 GCA_035697365.1 Kribbella sp.
GGGAAGCGGTGGGGGCCCCGGCACCGACACTCGGCGGTTAGGTGCCGGTGATGAGGTGGTGGGCGAGGAGGGGGGAGAAGGTTCTGGTGGGGAGGGTGGGGGTCAGGCCGCAGGGGCCGTCGGATTCGCCGGGGGTGCGGAGCCAGAGGTGCAGGTCTACCGGGGTCTGCGCGGTGGTGGGTGGGGCGCCCAGTTTGCGGGCGGGCGGGTTGCAGGCGCTGCCGTCGGAGCCGTTGCCGTTGCGGCTGGTGTCGACGAGGTAGTGCGAGCCGCCGCCCAGTGCGGACAGGATCGCGGAGCCGCGGGTGACGGACTGCTCGGTGGTGAAGTAGTTCGCGGTGTTCAGCGCGAACCCACGAATCTTCCCGACATCGGCGAGCCGCAGCCGCCGGGCCATCTCCTTCGCGTCGCCCGACGTCACGCTCCCGGCGTCGAGGTACGCCCAGGTGTTCGGGTTCTTCGCCGCGAACAGTCCCACCGCGTACTTCAGCATCGCCAGCCGCGCGTCCCACTGCGACGCCGGATAGCAGTCGAGCCGTGCCAGCGCGTCCGGCTCGAGCACCAGCACCGCGGGGCGCGTGCCGATCCCCGCCGACACCGCCGCGATCCAGGTCCGGTACGCCGCCGCGGATGCCGCGCCGCCGCCGACCCCGCACTGCCGGCCCGGGAGGTTGTCCGTCACCAGCACCGGCAGCTTGTCCGCCTTCGCGGCTGCTGTCGTGTACGTCGTGACATCCGCCTGCACGTCCCCGCTCCACGACCCCACCCAGCGCGCCGACGCCTGGCCGGCGATCTTCGACGCCAGCTCGGTGTCCTCGGGATGCCGCCGTGCATAGGCCGCCGCGTCCGACGCCGGATCGATGTAGAACCCGTTGGTCAGCTTCAGCGGATCGCCGGTCGCCTCGGCCAGCCCGGGATCGGGCCGACCGAAGGCGAGCAAGGCGGCGGTCAGCAGCAGGCCGGCGGCCACGGAACGCAGAGTCGGCATCGGCAGAGATCCTCCAGATCACTCAACGTGCCGACCACACTACCCTCAGGAGTCTTCGTCGACTTCGCAGAACGAGGCGTAGTGGTCGCTGGTGTAGTAGACGTGCGCGGGCGTGGTCTCGGCACCGCCGCCGATCAGCCGGCGGGCGCCGCGGTCGGGGGATCCGGGCGTGATCACGGTGTACTCGTGGTAGTAGCCGGAGGACTCGTCGGGCAGGATGCCCTCGCGGTTGGAGAAGACGGTGCCGTCCTGGTCGTACGGGAACGGTCCGCCGGAGTGGATCAGGTCGAGGGTGTCGCCGGCCTGTGACGGCAGCGAGCTGAGCGCACAGGTGTCGATGGCCGCGGCGCTCTGCGGCACAACATACGAAGAGGCGGTGTGTGGGGCGGTAGGGGCGGCGTAGGCCGTGGTGCCCAGGGCGGCGGTGGTCGCCAGGGTTACGGCGGCGATGAGGGTTCTCATGCTCGGAGGCTTCCCGCCGGGAACCTCGCCGGTACATCCCAGCTGTGAATAACGGGTGGACTATGACCTCGCGGGGCGCCTAGAGTCTGCGCGGCGAGAGAACCCGATGCGGAGAGGAGCGACCGATGAACACACCGATTTGTTTCCCGGCGCGACCGATCCGCTCGCACAGCTCGCACTGAGCGGAGAAAGCGCCTCCAGTTGGAGGTTTCGTGACCATCCGCAACACCGTCGAGGCTGACCTCGACACCATTCTTGCTCTGATCGAGCAGCAGAAGTCCGTCAACACCGTGAACGTCTCGATGTACCACGACCATGTTGCCGGCGGCATGTACCGCGACGCCTGGAACTGGGTCGTCGAGGAGGACGGCAAGATCCAGGCACTCGCGATCTGGTGGGGCCGCCCCGGCGACGAACACCCGTACAGCATCGACGGCCTGTACTTCGCGGGCGACGGCGATCCCGTACCGGCCTGGACGGCACTGATCCGGGAGGCGATCGAGGGTCGTCCCAACGAGATCGAGCAGCCGGAGTACCACATCTTCCTCGCGGCGGACTGGCGGGACGACCCGGAAACGGTCGCCGAACTCGAGCCGCGCTCGCAGGCGGCCGCGGCAGCCGGGCTGACCGCGATCACCGATCGGCTGCGGTACGACTGGCGGCCGGAGTATGGACTGCCCGAGCGCTCGACGCGGCTGCGGTTCGAGCCGGCCGACGACGAGGCGTTCGTCGATGTCTTCGCGCGGGTCAGCGACGGCAGTCTGGACGCAGCGACCGCGCGGGACGTTGCCCGGCTCGGGCGCGAAGGTGCCGCTCGCGCCGACCTCGAGGGGTACAAGTCGATGCCCGGCGACCGCTCCTGGTGGCGGCTCGCGTACGACGCGAACAACGAACTGGTCGGGTTCGCGATGCCGTCGGCCAATGCGGGCGGTCCGGTGGTCGGGTACGTCGGCGTGGTGCCCGAGCACCGCGGGCACGGGTACGTCGACGACCTGCTGGCCGAGATCACTCACCAGCTCGCCGAGACAGGTGCTGAGCGGATCCGGTCGGACACCGACTTCGGCAACGTACCGATGGCGAAGAGCTTCGAACGCCTCGGATACCGGATCTTCGCGGTCCGCCGGGTGCTCTCCTTCCCGGAGACCGCTGCGAACTAGAGACGTGCACGGCAGGACTCCCTATGCTCCCTGACATGTCAGAGAGCTCCGGGGGAGCGTGATGCGTGACATCGCCTTGATCCTGCACGTTCTCGCCGGGGCCGTCGCCGTCCCGTTCGGCCCGTTGGCGGTCGCACTCACCCTGCGCCGCCGCGGGCTGACCTGGGCCGGCGAGGTCTATCACTGGGCGATCGCGCTGGTCTGCCTGACCGCGCTGGTGATGGTTCCGTACGACTGGA
>DASSDE010001233.1:0-4465 GCA_035697365.1 Kribbella sp.
CTCCAAAACCGAAGGTTGGGGGTTCAAGTCCCTCGTGCCCTGCAAATCCTGACCGGCGCAGGGCCGGTCAGGCCGCCGCTAGCGAAAGAGGTAGGTCGTGACGGAGACGCGCACCCCGGCACCGTCCGGCGCCGGCAAGCCTGCTGAGGGCAAGCAGGGCAGGGGCCTGCTGCGCTTCTACCGGCAGGTGGTGGCCGAGCTCCGCAAGGTCGTCTGGCCGACCCGCAAGCAGCTCTCGACCTACTTCGTGGTCGTCCTGACCTTCGTGGTGTTCGTCATCGCGATCGTCTCGGTCCTCGACCTCGCCTTCGGCTGGGCGATGTTCAAGGTCTTCGGCTGAGGAACGCCGGCCACGACCAACGACCTCCCGAAGGCCCCGGGCCCCGGGCCCGATCCGAAGCAGCCAAGACCCCGATGAACAGATGACGGAGTACGACGTGTCCGAGCGCGACGACGAGGTCCTCGACTACGAGGGCGAGTTCGACGTATCCGACTCCGATGACCTCGAGGTCGACTTCGACGAGAACGCCACCGACGACGACCTGTTCGGTGACGCCGACGACGATGGCGACGACCCGTTCGCGGACCTCGACGACGAGGACGAGGACGACGAGGACGACGACAGCGAAGTGGACGTCGCGGAGTACGCCGCCGACGACGAGGCCGAGACGCCGCCGGCCGATGCCGACACGTCGGACGACGAGCCGGTCGTGGTGGTCCCGGCGGCCGACGAGTCCGAGGCCAGTGAAGTGGTGACGGCCGACGACGTCGAGGACGCCGCCGAGGAGCTCGCCGACGAGACCGCGGAGACCGCGCCGCTGAGCACCGAGGAGCCGGCCGTCGCGCCGGACGAGGTGGTCTTCTCCAGCGCCGACTCCGACGACGACGCGGACGAGTCCGATGAGGACGCCACCGCGGCTGCCTCCGCGGACGCGGCCGACGAGGACGACGAAGCGGACGCGGCGGAGGCGGAGCCCGAGGAACCGGGCGACCCGCTCGAGGAGCTGCGCAGCCGGCTGCGTTCGCAGTTCGGCGACTGGTACGTCGTGCACACGTACTCAGGGATGGAGAACCGGGTCAAGGGCAACCTGGAGAACCGGATCAACTCCCTGAACATGGAGGACTTCATCTTCGAGA
The DNA here is from genome assembly GCA_035697365.1 of Kribbella sp. GTDB lineage: Bacteria > Actinomycetota > Actinomycetes > Propionibacteriales > Kribbellaceae > Kribbella. The sequence goes on from DASSDE010001233.1 coordinate 1,138, forward strand.
TCATCGTGCCGACCGAAGAGGTCGCCGAGATCAAGAACGGGCAGCGCCGGATGGTGAAGCGCACGGTGCTGCCGGGCTACGTGCTGGTCCGGATGGATCTGACCGACGAGTCCTGGTCGACCGTGCGGCACACGCCGTCGGTGACCGGCTTCGTCGGGAACAGCCAGAAGCCGGTCCCGCTCAGCCTCGAAGAGGTGGAGAAGATGCTTGCTCCGGCCGTCGTGGCGGCGGCCGAAGCGGCGGCAGCCGAAGCTGGTGCCGCACCCGCCAAGACCGCGGCCAAGAAGAAGGTCGAGGTCGCCGACTTCGGTGTCGGTGACTCGGTCATGGTGGTCGACGGGCCGTTCGCGACCCTGCACGCCACAGTCACGGAGATCAACGCCGAGGCCCAGCGGATCAAGGCCCTGGTTGAGATCTTCGGCCGGGAGACCCCGGTGGAACTCAGCTTCAACCAGATCCAGAAAGTCTAAGGACCCGACAGAATGCCTCCCAAGAAGAAGATCGCTGCCCTGGTCAAGGTGCAGCTCCAGGCCGGTGCCGCGACGCCGGCACCGCCGGTCGGTACCGCGCTCGGTCCGCACGGCGTCAACATCATGGAGTTCTGCAAGGCGTACAACGCCCAGACAGAGTCCATGCGCGGCAACGTCGTACCGGTCGAGATCACGATCTACGAAGACCGTTCCTTCACCTTCGTCACCAAGACGCCGCCGGCGCCGGAGATGATCAAGAAGGCCGCCGGTCTGCAGAAGGGCTCCGCCGTTCCGCAGCGCGACAAGGTCGGCAAGATCACCAAGGACCAGGTCCGCGAGATCGCCACCACCAAGATGCCGGACCTGAACGCACGCGACATCGACGCCGCGATGAAGATCATCGAGGGCACCGCCCGTTCGATGGGCGTCGTCGTCGACAAGTAACGTCACCCGGTCCGCCGCGGTGGACCAGCAGGAGTGGCAGGGCGGATCCCGCCCGATCACCACAACCCGCGAACGATGAGCACCGTTCGCACACAGGAGACTCAGAACATGGCACAGCGCAGCAAGGCATACCGCGCGATCGCGGACAAGATCGACTTCGATCACCTGTACACCCCTCTCGAGGCCATCAAGCTGGCCAAGGAGGCGGCGGGCAGCAAGAAGTTCAACTCGACGATCGACGTCGCGATGCGTCTCGGGGTCGACCCTCGCAAGGCCGACCAGATGGTGCGTGGCACCGTCAACCTTCCGCACGGTACGGGCAAGACGGCACGGGTCCTCGTCTTCGCCACCGGTGACAAGGCCGAGGCCGCGAAGGCCGCGGGCGCCGACTTCGTCGGTGACGACGACATGATCAAGAAGGTGACCGACGGCTGGCTCGACTTCGACGCCGTCGTCGCGACCCCTGACCTGATGGGCAAGGTCGGCCGCCTCGGCCGGGTTCTCGGCCCGCGTGGTCTGATGCCGAACCCGAAGACGGGTACGGTCACGCCGGACGTGACCAAGGCTGTCAACGACATCAAGGGCGGCAAGATCGAGTTCCGGGTCGACCGGCACGCGAACCTGCATTTCATCATCGGCAAGGCGTCGTTCGACGAGGCTCAGCTGGTGGAGAACTACGGCGCCGCCCTCGAGGAGATCCTCCGGCTGAAGCCGGCCAGCTCGAAGGGCCGCTACATCAAGAAGACGGTCTTCTCGACGACGATGGGTCCGGGCGTTCAGGTTGACCCGAACGTGACCCGCAACCTGTCGGAGGAGTCGGCCGACGCCTGATCCACCCCGCTCCACCAGAGAGGCCCTCGCTCCGGCGGGGGCCTCTCTGCGTTTCCAGCCATCTCCCTGGTCAGCCTCGGGTCAAGCGGAGGGGCTGGTCCGCGGTTTGGGCCGTCCAGCCGTCGGCATGCGTCTCCAGGATCGCGCCGGGGGCGGAGGTGGCTGGGGTGGGAGTTGGGTCGGTTCGGGTGATCAGGTAGGTGGTGCCGTTCAGGTTCAGTCGGGCGGTGGGGGCGGTGACGTTGAGGGCCGCGGCCTTGCGGCGGATGGTGTGGGACGGCTCGGTCAGGTCGAGCAGGCGCTCGGCGTCGGTGAAGAACGGGGCCTCGGACGCGCCCGCCGGGTCCTGCGGCTCGCCCGGGTCGCTGGCCACCAGGCGCGGTACGGCTTCATCGAGGCACGCACTGAGCAGGTTGTGCCAGGACTGCATCAGCCCGGTGCCGTTCAGGTCCTCGGGCAGCGGACCGATCCGTTGCGCCAGGATCGCTCCGGTATCGAACTCGGCCGCCGTGCGGTGCACGGTCGCCCCGACCCGCTCGTCGCCTTCGTAGATCAGCCGTTGTGGCGTCGGCCCGCGCCCGGCCGGCAGCGGTGACGGGTGACAGTTGATCGCGCCGTACTTAGGGATGCCGAGGATCTCGTCCGGGATCAGCCGGGGAAACGCCGCCGAGATCAGTACGTCGGGCTGCAGCGCCGCGATCACCGGCGCGGCGACAGCCTTGAGCTTGCGGGTGAGGAGGACGTTCATCCCGTCCGGCAGGCCCGCGACCATCGGGTCGGACGTACCGTACCTGCCGGTCTCCGGCAGCGTCACGATCAGCGCGAGCTCGTGCCCGTTCCGCTCCGCGAAGTCGTGGACGACGCGGAATCCGGGCAGGAACGCATTCAGCGCGACGATCCGCAGGCTCATCGCTCTCCGATCATCGAGCGGGTGGTCACCAGGTCGGGCGTCAGGGACGACGGCCTTGAGACGCCGATGAGGCGCAGGGCGTGGTCCAGCTCGTCGCCGAGGTCCGTGAGCAGGCGGGTGACACCCTCGGACGAGCCGACGGTCAGCGCCCACAGCGCAGGACGGCCGACGAACACCGCGCGGGCGCCGAGGGTCAGCGCGGCGAGGATGTGCTCGCCCCGACGGATCCCACCGTCGACGTACACCTCGACGTTGCTGCCTGAGACCGCCTCGGCGACCTCAGGCAGCGCCTGCGCGGTCGGGATCGAGCCGTCGAGCTGGCGGCCGCCATGGTTCGACACGATGATCCCGGCGGCGCCCGCGTCGGCACACCGCTTGGCGTCGTCGCCGCGCAGGACCCCCTTCACCACGACGGGCAGGCCGGTACGTTCGCGCAGCCAGCCGATCACGTCCGGGTTCAGGTCGTCGGCCTTGCCGAGGTCGTCGTCGGTCCAGTCGCCGTCCGGCAGATTGGCCAGCAGCTGGCCGGGCTGCACCAGATCCCAGACCGATTCGCCCTCATCTTCTTTGCGTCCGACCACCGGGGTGTCGACGGTGAGCACGATGGCCCGGGCACCGGCCGCGACCGCCGCGTCGAGCATCCGGTGGGTGATCTCCCGGTTCCGCACAATGT
>DASSDE010001234.1:0-2681 GCA_035697365.1 Kribbella sp.
TACTTGGTTTGCCCTTGTTGTCGGTCTGCACAACCCAGGTCGAGATTGCGCCCCAGGTTCCGATCGGCATTGGTGCTCTCGCCATGTCAAGCCTCCAACCGGTACGACGGCTGGCTGCTCAACGCTTGGCGGCACGCAAAGTCTGAGAAGTCGGCAACGTTGCGAACCGATGTGAGGTGACGCACAGTAACGATCAGGTGAAGGCGGAGGCGCCCGGCGGGATGACGCGGGGCGGGCACCGACGAACTACCTCGACGCGCGGATCCGCGAATGTGGTGCGTTTGTGGTGCGTGGCAGACATGCAAAGGCCCAGGACACTTGCGTGACCTGGGCTATTGTGCGCCGCCAGGGACTCGAACCCCGAACCCGCTGATTAAGAGTCAGCTGCTCTGCCAATTGAGCTAGCGGCGCCGGTCTTGCCTTCGAACGAAGAGGATCGTAGCAGGGGGATCCCGGAGATGCGAAATCGGTTAGTGGGTGAGGACGGTCATGGCGGCGTTGTGGCCGCCCAGGCCGGAGACGGCGCCGCCGCGGCGGGCGCCGGAGCCGCAGATCAGGAGGTTCGGGACGTCGGTCTCGGTGCCCCAGCGGCCGGCGTCGGCGGGGTTGGTCGCCCAGGGCCATTGGAGGTCGCCGTGGAAGATGTGGCCGCCGGGCATGCCGACGGATTGCTCGATGTCGTACGGCGTCTTGGCCTCGATGCACAGGTTGCCGTCGGCGTCCCGCGCGATGCAGTCCTCGAGCGGTTCCGCGAGGTACGACTCGAGGCCGGCCAGCACCCGCCGGGTGGCTTCGGTGCGGACCGTGTCGTTGTCGGAGGCAAACAACCGGGCGGGGAAGTGCACGCCGAAGACGGTCAGGGTGTGGTAGCCCGCGGCAACGAGTTCGGGCGAGAGGATCGACGGGTCGGTCAGCGAGTGGCAGTACACCTCGGACGGCGGTACGGCAGGCAGTTCGCCACCGGCCGCGGAACGGTAGGCCGCCTCCAACTGGCTGTAGTCCTCGTCGATGTGGAACGTGCCGGCGAACGCTCGCGCCGGGTCGTCGCCGGACTTGAGCGCCGGGAGGCGGTTCAGCAGCAGGTTGATCTTCAGCTGCGAACCTTCGGGCTTCTCTACGTCGGTCTGGCCACGCAGCGCGGCCAGTGTGGCCGGTGCGACGTTCGACAGCACCCACGTGCACTCGACGGACCGCTCACCGTCGCCGCCGAGCCACGTGACCGATCCGCGATTCCCGTCGACCTCGACAGACGTCACGGCCGCGTCGGTGACCGTCGTCGCGCCGGCACGTCGCGCTGCCGCGGCCAGCGCGTCGGTGACCGCACCCATGCCACCGACCGGCACCCGCCACTCGCCGGTGCCGTTGCCGATCAGGTGGTACAGGAAGCACCTGTTCTGGATGAGTGACTTGTCGTGCAGCCCCGCGAACGTTCCGATCACGGAGTCCGTCGCGACGACGCCACGTACGGTGTCGTCGCTGAACCGGCGCTCGATGCTCTCCCCAAGCGGTCGCTCGACCAGTTCGTCCCACAGCGCGCTGTCGACCCGTGAACGGAGCTCAGTCGCCAGCTGAAGCGGCTCGAGGAGTGTGGGCGCCACCGTGGCTGCCAAGGAGCCCACAGCTCCGTAGAAGTCGGTCCAGGCCTCGTACTCCCTGTCGCTGCCGGTGAGGGCCTTGAACGACTCCCTGGTGCCGGTGGACTCCGGCCGCTCTACCAGGAGGCCGACGTCGCGCCCACCCCGCCGTACTGGGGTGTAGGACGCCACGCCGCGCGAGCGGAGGTCCAGACTCAGCCCGAGGTCCGCGACGATCTTGTCGGGCAGCAGGCTGACCAGGTACGAGTAGCGCGACAGCCGCGCGTCAACGCCTGCGAACACGCGCTCGCTGACCGCTGCGCCGCCGGTGTGTGACTGCTGCTCCACGATGAGCGTGGAGAGCCCGGACTGCGCCAGGTACGTGGCAGCAACGAGCCCGTTGTGCCCACCGCCGACGATGACGACGTCGTAGAAGTCCTTCATCCCACCGGCCAATCGAGCTTGTGATGAGCGGCGTCCCAGAACATCCATTCGTACCGGCACGTCGTGGCGAAGTGCTGATGACAACGTTCCCGCTCCGCGGTGCCGACGTCCAGTGTGTCGGTGACTGCAAGGACCTCCTCGACAACGGCGTCGAACTCCTCCGAGCCGTACGTCGCGATCCACTGCGCGTACACCGGGTCCGGCGACGAGCGCTTGAGCAGCTCCCGCCCCACGTCGCGGTAGATCCAGTAGCAGGGCAGTACGGCGGACACCGCCTCGGCGTACGTCCCCGTGGCGCACACGGCCGTCAGATAGGACATGTACGCCGTTGTGGTCGGACCGGATCCAGCTGCGTCCACGTCAGTCGCCGTCAGCCCGAGCGATCCGAGCAGTGACGTGTGCAGCTCCCGCTCGACAGCGATCGCGTTGGCAGCGTGCAGCGCGAACATGCTGACCGCGTCCTCGTCGGGCGCCCGTCCCGCGACCAGGCTGAGCGCCCGGGAGTACGCGCGCAGGTAGTGGCTGTCCTGGACGATGAAGTACCGGAACGCGTCGTGATCGAGGGTCCCGTCGGTGAGTCCTGTGATGAACGGGTGCCGCACGATCTCCTCGTACACGGAGGCCGCCCCGCGCTCCCACAGCTCGCTGGAAAACGTCATCCCC
>DASSDE010001235.1:0-5331 GCA_035697365.1 Kribbella sp.
GCTCCTGCTGCTGTCCGGCATCCTGCTCCCGATGCAGATCGGCCCGACCTGGCTGCAGCGGCTGTCCGACATCAGCCCACTCAAGCACGTGGTGAACGGCGTCCGCGCCCTGTTCCGCGGCGACATCGGCAGCTCGTCGTCGCTGTGGGGCCTGTTCTGGGTGGTCCTCCTGACCGTCATCGGCCTGACCGTCGGCGCCCGGACGTTCCGCAAGGAATCCGCTTAGTGTTCATCGAGGCGTCGTGTGAGCGGGTTACGGTCCGCTCATGCGTTCGGCGATGGTTCGCGGGGTCGTCGGCTCTGTTGTAGTCGCGCTCGCGAGCCTGGTGACGTCGGTGGTACCTCCGTCCTCCTGGATCGCCTCCATCCCGCTGCGGCACTCCTTGACCGGCCGCATGGTCGGGTTGACGTTCATGGTCGCCGGGCTCGGGCTGATGGCCTGGGCCTGGCTGACCGTGGGCAGGCGCGTCATGACCGGCGAGCGGTTCCCACTGCTCCGTATGACGGCATGTTGGAGCGCACCGCTCCTACTGGCCCCGCCGCTGTTCAGCCGCGACGCGTGGAGCTACGCGGCGCAGGGCGCACTCGTGGCCAACGGCTATAACCCGTACGACGTGGGACCGGGCGTACTGTCCGGCCACATCGTCGAGGCTGTCGACCCGATGTGGATGCAGACACCGGCGCCGTACGGTCCGCTGCCGCTCGCGTACGGCGGTCTGGTCGCTCACCTCACCATGGATCCGTACGTGCTGATGCTGGCGCACCGCCTGCTCGCCGTACTGGGCATAGCGCTCATAGCGTGGGCTGTGCCGCGTCTAGCGACCGCATGTCGCGTTGACCCAGCTTTTGCGACCTGGGTGGTCGTACTGAACCCGATGCTGATCACGCACGGCATCGGAGCGGCCCACAACGACGTCCTGATGCTGGGACTCGCCTGCAGCGCCTTCGCGCTTGCACTGACCGGTCACTGGGGTACGGCGGCAGTAGTGGCCGGCGCCGCGGCCGCCGTGAAGCTGCCAGGCGGGCTGGTTGCCATCGCTATCGCAGCCGTCATGAGTCCTCTCGCTGGGCGCCTGCACCGCTTCGCCAGTCTGGTCATTGCAGGTGCGGTGTCGGTACTGACGCTGGTCACCATCGGCGCGCTGACCGGTGTGGGCTCTGGCTGGCTCGGTGCGCTCGACGTACCCGGACTGGTCCGTTCACCGTTCTCCATCGCCAACCTGATCGGCATGGCCGCGTCCGGCGTACTCGGGTGGTTGGGTGAGGACACTGCAGCCGCACAGGCGCTGCAGATCGTCCGGCTGGTCGGGATGGTCGCGGCGCTCGGCCTGATCGCGTGGCTGAGCCTCCGGTCGTCGATCCACTACGCCGCGCGAGCCGTCGGGGTCGCACTGCTCGCGGTCGTCGTACTCGGGCCGAGCGCGCACGACTGGTACTTCCTGTGGTGCCTGCCGTTCCTCGCCGTCGCCCGCCCCGGCCGGCGGCTCACGACGATCATTACCGCGGTCAGCCTGATCTTCACGATCGCCGCGCCCCTCAACTCCTCACTGCGCGGCGCGACGATCCCGATCCTGACGACGACCGCTCTGGTGACAGCGATCGCGCTGCCGTTGCTGAACCATCTACGCACATTGCAGCCGGCCCGGAAGGTTCCGGTTACAGCTGCTTGAGCGCCTCGACCAGCGACTCGTTGAGCGGGCGGTGGCCGTCGCGGGAGACCCGTACCTCGACCACGTCCATCCCGCCGATCGTTCGCACCAGCGCCGCACGCAGCTCGTCGGCGGTCCGCACCAGCGTGTACGGCGTCCCGCTGGCGGCGCACAGCGCGGACAGGTCGACGTTGTGCGGCGTACCGAAGACGCGCTCGAAATGCGTGGCGTGCGTCGGATCGCCCTGCTCGAGCGTGGAGAAGATGCCGCCGCCGTTGTCGTTGACGACCACGATCCGCAGGTCGGGGCGGGCCTCGTCGGGTCCGATGACGAGGCCGTTGCTGTCGTGCAGGAAGGCGAGGTCCCCGATCAGCGCGTACGTCGGACCCGCGTTCGCCAGTGCGGCGCCGACGGCCGTGGAGATGGTGCCGTCGATTCCGGCCAGGCCGCGGTTGGCGATCGTACGGATCGGGACGACCGAGGCGAGGTCCAGGTCGCGGACCGGGTTCGAGGAGGCGACGACGAGCATGCCGTCGGCGCCGGCTGCCGCACCGACGAGCGACGCGACCCGCGGCCCGCTGAGGCCGTCCGCGAGCACCTTGTCGATCGCGGGGCGGGCGAGCTCGTCGGCGTGCTGCCAGCGGGCCAGCCAGTCGGTCGGGTCAGGCCCGGTGACCTCGAGCCCGGTCACCACGGACTTCGCGCGGCGCGCCGGGTCCGGCCACAATCCGGTCGGCGACACCACGATCACCTCGACGTCCGGCCGCGCCAGCAGCTTCGAGATCGGTCGCGACAACGTCGGGTGGCCGTACACGATCACCCGCTCGATCTCGTCACCGAGAGAGCTTGCCTGCAGCAACAATCTGTACGCCGTGACAACAGCGGGCCCTGTCCGCGCGCGACTGGACGGCTCCGCGAACAACGGCCACTGGCCGGCTTCGGCAGCCAGTCGGGCCGCCTGCGAGGCCCCGTCTCCCGCAACAACAACTGTTCGCGGTCCGGGCGACACAGCGGCAGGCTGACCAGCAGCAGCATGCACAGCGGTCCACGGTCCAGTACTGCGGCCCGCCAACGACTCAGGCCAGTCAGGACCGTCAGTAGGTACCAGGGGCTCGCTGAAGGGACAGTTGAGCTGCACAGGTCCGGGGTCGGCGGAGCGGGCACCTGTCGCGTTGGCCACGGCTCTCGCGACCTGCGAGCGCCAGTACGCGACCTGTCCGATCTCGCGTACCGGCGTACCCATCTCGTGGAACATGCGGACCGCGGAGCCGAACACCCTCAATTGGTCGGTCGTCTGGTTCGCGCCGCTACCCCTCAGCGCAGGTGGGCGATCAGCGCTCAGCACGATCAGCGGAAGCCCGCTGTGCGATGCCTCGAGTACGGCGGGATGCAGGTTGGCCACTGCCGTACCAGAGGTGGTGACGACAGGTACTGGTAGACCGGTCCCCCGTATCAGGCCGATGGCCAGGAAGCCGGCCGTCCGCTCGTCGATGCGAACGTGCAGCCGGAGACGCCCCTCGCGATCAGCGGCTGCGAGTGCGAGTGCCAACGGGGCGCTTCGGGAGCCGGGCGACACCACGGCCTCCCGTACGCCGCAGCGGATCAGCTCGTCAACCACCACAGTCGCGAACGCTGTGGACGGGTTCATCCAGCACTCCTTACTCGGGACAGGCGCTCTTCCCACACCCTGGTCCGCTCCACGTCCGCCTGTGCGGCCTGCAGTAGTTGGGGATCCGGGGCGACACGTTTGACCGGTAGGAGCCCATTGGCGGGCAGCAACGGCTCGGTCACGACCTCACGGGTGAACCTCGACACCGTGGCGAGGCCACACGCGTACGGGAGTTCCGGCAATGCAGCAGCGAGCGCGACGCCGGCAGCGATGCCTACGGAGGTCTCCAGTGCCGACGACACCACTACAGGCAGCCCTATCTGCTCTGCGATGTCCAAGCACGCACGGACCCCACCGATCGGCTGCACCTTCAGTACCGCAATGTCAGCGGCGTTCAGCTTCTTGACCCGCAACGGGTCCTCGGCCCGCCGGATCGACTCGTCAGCCGCGACAGGTACGTCAGTACGTCGCCGTACGTCGGCCAACTCCTCCACGGTCGCGCACGGCTGCTCGACGTATTCCAGGTCGAATCGCCGCAGCTCCTTGAGGTTCTTCACAGCCTGGTCCACCGACCACAGCCCGTTGGCGTCGATGCGGACCTGTCCGCCCCCGATGGCATCCCGTACTGCCTCAACGCGTTCCAGGTCGTCGGCGAGCGTTTGACCCGGCTCAGCGACCTTCACCTTTGCCGTACTGCAACCGGATGCCCTGACGATCTCAGCCGCCTTGGCCGGTCCTACTGCGGGCACGGTGCAATTCACGGGTACGTAGTCGCGTACAGGTGCCGGCCAGCCGTCCTCGGCGGCCTCACGCGCAGCGCGTAGCCAGGACACACAGGTGGCGTCGTCGTAGTCCAGGAACGGACTCCACTCCGCCCAGCCCGCAGGACCCTCGTACAGCATCCCCTCGCGCACCGTGATGCCGCGGAACTTGTTCTTGAGGCCGATCGAGTACGTGATCACCGCACGCCCTCCAGCAACCGCTGCCGATCCACCTTGCCCGAGGCAAGCATCGGCAACGCGTCCAGCTGTACGACGTCTCGCGGCGCCCAGGTCCGTGGCAGTGTCTCGCTGACCCAGTCGCGCAGTTCCTCGCGGGCCGGCTCACCGACGACGAACGCGACCACCCGCGTCCCCCACTCCGCGTCCGGAACGCCCAGCACCACAGCGTCCTTGACCTGCGGGTGCTCCAGCAGCCGCGCCTGCACAGTCGTCACTGTCACGTTCACGCCACCCGAGATGACCACGTCGTCCACCCGCCCGACGACCCGCAGCCGCCCGTCGACGATCTCGCCACGGTCCTGCGTCCGGAACCATCCGTCCCGCAGGACCTCGGCGGTCAACTCCGGCAGCAGGCGGTAGCCGGAGAACAGCGTGCTGCCCTTGATGAGGATGCGCCCGTCGTCCAGATCAACCTCTGTGCCGTCCAGGGGCACGCCGGCGTACACGCAACCGCTGCCCGTCTCGGTCATGCCGTACGCCGGGATCGCGGTGACACCGGCGTCGGCCGCACGTCGTTTGAGCGGCTCCGACGTCGACGCGCCGCCGATGATGATCGCGTCGAACGACCGCAGCGCGTCGAGATCCGTGTCGAGGTACCGCGCCAACTGCGTCGGGACCATCGCTGTGTAACGCCGTGCACCCGTGAGCTTGCGGGCCGCGGCGGTGAAGTTGTCCTCGACCAGCACCGGTGTCGTACCGGCGACCAGGGATCGGGTGAGGATCTGCAGGCCGCCCACGAAGTACGGCTTCATCGGCAGCAGCCACTGCCCCGGGCCACCGAGCCGGTCGTGGGTGGCGACTGCCGATGCGAGCAGCGCGTCCCGCGACAGGAGCACGCCCTTCGGCTCACCGGAGGACCCGGATGTGGTCAGCACCACAGCGCATCCGTCCTCGACCGGCTGGTCCGGTGCGGCCGCCTGACGCACCCGCGCGGCCCCGGCGGGATCCTCGGGCAGCGGCGCGAACGGCGTACCGCTTCCGTCGAGTACGTCGGTCAGCGCGGACAGCACCGCATCCGGCGTACCGGGAATCAGCCGCAAGGTAGACATGACAATGAAGAGCGTACGGCCCA
>DASSDE010001236.1:0-4352 GCA_035697365.1 Kribbella sp.
AGGGGTACGCCGAGGTGCGGGCCGGCGCGACGACGATCGCGCTGCACACGGGCGCGATGGTGGACGACTTCGGGGCGCTCGGCGGGACGCTGCTGCAGTTCAGCAGCGACGACGTCCGCGCCGACGTCGAGGAGATCCGCAGCCGCGGCGGCAAGATCGCCCTCGAGCCGGTCGACACCGACTGGGGCACCACGTCGGCCTACGTCGCCGGCCCCCACGGCGTACTGGTAGAGCTCTCCCAGGATCGGCCGCAGTAACCGGTCAGACTGCGGTCAGTAGGGCGTCGTCGAGTTCCTTGAGGAGTTTGGCCTTCGGGCGGGCGCCGACCACCGACCAGATCAGCTCGCCGCGGTGGAACAGGGCGAGGGTGGGGAGCGCCATCACCCGGTAGTTCGCGGCGATCGCGGGGTTCTCGTCGGAGTTGAGCTTCACCACGGTCAACCGGTCGCTGCGCTCGGCAGCGATCTGGGCGAGCACCGGGGCGATCTGGTGGCACGGCGGGCACCACTGCGCCCAGAAGTCCACCAGGACAGGCTTGTCGGACCGCAGGACCTCCTCGTCGAAGGTGGCCTCGTCGACACTGCGTAGATCGGTCATGATTGCGTCATCCTCCAGCTCTCGGCATCGGTCAGGAGGTCGGTCAGCCGGGCCCGCAGATCGGTCAGCTCGGCGATCCGCCGGTCCACCTCGGCGATCCGGATCCGGTACGCCGTCAGCGACGCCGGGCAGACGTCCGCCCGCGCGTTGCCGGCCCGCAGACACTCGATGAACGGGTACGTCTGCTCCGCGGTCAGCCCGAGGCTCAGCAGCGCCTTCACCTCGCGCACCACGACCACGTCGTCCACGTCGTACGACCGGTAGCCGTTGGCCTCCCGGCGTGGCTTGAGCAGGCCCTGCGACTCGTAGTACCGCACCGCCTTGACCGTCACACCGGCCTCGGCCGCCAGATCGCTGATCCGCATCCCGCCTCCTTCACACCGACGCTAAACCTTGCCCCCAGGGTCAAGGTCAAGCCAGCATAGAACGATGCACCTCGGCACCTTCCGGAATCCCGCTCTACGAGCCGGCGGCCGCACGATCACCCGTACCGCCGTTCGGGGCGTGCTCTTCCGGGACGCCGACCTCTTGCTGCTCGCGTCCCGGCACGGCGACTACAAGTTCCCGGGCGGCGGAGTGGAGCCCGGAGAGTCGTTCGAGCAGGCGCTGCGGCGCGAGTTCCTCGAGGAGTGCGGGTACGAGGGCGTGCTCGTGGGGCCGGAGCTGGTGTCGACCCGCGAGGAGGTGCCTGCCGTCGACGCGGAGTACGACGTGTTCGCGATGACGTCGTACTACTTCAGCTGTTCAGGCGGCGTACCGAGCAGCGATCAGGAGCTGGAGGCGTACGAGGCAGACCTGGAGCTCACGCCCGTGTGGGTGACAGTCGCTCATGCCCTGGCGGTCAATCGGCAGGTGCTGGCGAGTGGTGTCGGCGTGATGCGGTGGCTGGCGCGGGAGATCGCCGTACTGGAGTGGCTCAGCGAGCGTTCTCGCTGACCCACTCCCCCAGCACCTTCGCGCTGGCATCGACGAGCGCCGGCCAATCGAGCGCAGCCTCGTCCGCGGAGTCCGACACGTGCTTCACCACGCGGACTGGTACACCGTGCGCCTGGCATGCGTACACCACGCCGTACGCCTCCATGTCCACCAAGTGTGCTCGTTCAGCCAGTCGCTCCCGCATCACCGGATCAGTCACGAACACATCCCCTGAGGCCAGCACCGTCCCATCGCCCTCGTCGACGGACAACTCGTCCCGAGGATCCAGCCCGATCGCTCGCACCGCTTCCGCGTTCACGTCGTGATTGATCACGGTGCTCGGCAGAAACAACCCTGACAGTCCATCCCGCAACGCCCCGGTCGTCCCGATGTTCAGCACCACCAGGTCGGACGTGTCCCGCTCGGCCAGGGCGCGGCTCACCGCTACGGCGGCCGCAGTCTTCCCGACGCCGGTCACCAAGACGGGCAGCTCCGGGGGCACATACCGAGCTTCTCCCGCGACCGCGGCGACAACCAGGTACCGAGACATCGAGCTCCTCTGTAGGTCTGACCGCGCTCGGTGGTGAGCGTCAGCCGGCCCGCGGTTCGCGTTCGGCCGCGAGGAGCTTACCCATCAGGGCGATGAACTGCCGCCGTTGCGCGGCGGTCAGCGGTTCCAGGACCTGCTCCTGGACCTCGTCGATCACCTGGTCGAGCTCCTGGAGCTTCGCGATCCCCGCGGGCGTGATGGTGACGATGTTGCGCCGCTTGTGCCTGGGGTCGACGGACCGCTCGACGAACCGGCGCGACTCGAGCTCGGACAGCGCCGCGGTGACGTCACTGCGGTCGATGCCGGTGCCACGACCGAGGTCCGCCTGGCTCGCGGGCCCCCACTCCTCCAGCGCCGCCAGGAGCCGGTAGTGGTAGCTGCGAAGCCCGTGGCCGGACGACTCGAACCCGGCGGCGAGCAGCCCCGACGAGCGGGCGAAGGTCCGGCTGATCAGCCAGGTCGGACGGTCCTTGACGCGATCGGGGGTCCGGCTCGGCGCGTGCTCGATGGGCATGGACCGACGATATCAGTTGTTGGCGCCGCCAACACTTGCTATGTTGGCCGTACCAACACTCAAATTCTGGGAGACCGGCTCATGGACGCAGCAGGCACGCGCAGACCCGAACGAATTCTGGTCATCGGCAGGAGTCCGGGTGTGATCCTCGACGCCGTCGGCATCCTGCGGGCGAAGGGCTTCCACGCGGATGCGACGAACCAGTTCGACGAGGTGCTGACGGCGTACGACACCACTGGTCTCGATGTCGTGGTGTTCGGTGGAATGGTTCCGGCGAGCACCAAGCAGCACCTTCGCGAGGCGATCTCGGCGGGCAACGACCACGTCACGTTCGTCCAGGGGCTCGCCGGAATCGCGGGCCTGATCGCCGCCCAGGTCGAGAGCGTCACGTCGCCGCCCGGCGACAGCAACGGCAACGGCAACGGCAACGGCGTGGTCTACGACGCGGAACAGCGAGCGGTGCGACTCACCCTGCGGGAGCCGTCCCGGGTGGTCGTCGAGGCCTGGTGGGCCACGTCCTTCACCCCTCCCGAACCCACGAGCACTTCGCGACGCCTGGTCGACTCCCACTTCGATCCAGGCGAGCACCTCGTTCCGCTCCCCGCCGACGTACCGGACGTCGCGTCCTTCGTCACCGCGTCCGTAGGCCCGGCCGTCCACGCCTTCACCGTCGGCGCGATGCCGGCCGCAGTACGCCGCATGGTCCCAACCGGCGCCCCCACCGAACCCCCCACACTCCCACCGGTCACGCCAGTTGCAACCCACACCGAGCCGTGACGGGCCCCGGCTTCAGCTGATGGAGACGGTGGGTTCGCCGGGCTCGGTGGTTTCCATCTGTTCGGCGATGCGCATGGCTTCTTCGATCAGGGTCTCGACGATGGCGGCCTCGGGGACGGTCTTGATGACCTCGCCCTTGACGAAGATCTGGCCCTTTCCGTTGCCGGAGGCAACACCCAGGTCGGCCTCGCGGGCCTCGCCCGGGCCGTTCACGACGCAGCCCATGACGGCGACCCGGAGCGGGACCTCCATGCCCTCGAGGCCGGCCGTCACCTGCTCGGCGAGGGTGTAGACGTCCACCTGGGCGCGACCGCACGACGGGCAGGAGACGATCTCGAGCTTGCGCTCCCGCAGGTTCAGCGACTGCAGGATCTGCAGACCGACCTTGACCTCCTCGACCGGCGGCGCGGACAGCGAGACCCGGATCGTGTCACCGATCCCCTTCGACAGCAGCGCCCCGAACGCCACCGACGACTTGATCGTGCCCTGGAACGCGGGCCCCGCCTCGGTCACCCCGAGGTGCAGCGGCCAGTCGCCGCGCTCGGCGAGCATCTCGTACGCCTGCACCATCACGACCGGGTCGTTGTGCTTGACCGAGATCTTGAAGTCGTGGAAGTCGTGCTCCTCGAACAGCGACGCCTCCCAGACAGCCGACTCGACGAGTGCCTCCGGCGTCGCCTTCCCGTACTTCTCCAGCAGCCGCTTGTCCAGCGAACCGGCGTTCACACCGATCCGCAGCGACGTCCCGTGGTCCTTCGCCGCCTGCGCGATCTCCTTGACCTGGTCGTCGAACTTGCGGATGTTGCCCGGATTCACCCGGACCGCGGCGCAACCGGCCTCGATCGCCGCGAACACGTAGCCCGGCTGGAAGTGGATGTCGGCGATCACCGGGATCTGCGAGTGCTTCGCGATCTCCGGCAGCGCGTCGGCGTCCTCCTGCCGCGGGCAGGCGACCCGGACGATGTCGCAGCCGGCCGCGGTCAGCTCGGCGATCTGCTG
>DASSDE010001237.1:0-2839 GCA_035697365.1 Kribbella sp.
CCACGTGACCGTCCAGGCCGACGGCGAAGCCTGCCGCTGCGGCAAGACCGGTTGCCTGGAAACCATCGCGTCCGTCCCCGCGATCCTGGCCGCCTGCCGCGCCGGCGGCCTCGCGGTCGAGAGCCTTGACGATCTCACCAGCGCCGTCGCCCGGTCGCATCCGGTGGCCGACCGCGTCCTGCGCGACGCGGCCGGTGCCCTCGGCGGGGTGCTCGGTGCGATCGGCATGGCGCTGAACCCCACCGAGATCGTGATCGGCGGTGAGATCAGCCGGATCGCGCCCATGATCGTCGACGAGGCCAAGGCGGCGGTCGCCGCCGAGCTGTTCCCCGGCGCCCCGTCGCCCGGCGTCCGGGCCGCACATCTGTCCGACGACGACGGAGCGCTCGGTGCGCTCGCGGCCGTCTTCCACCGTTCGCCGCTGCTCGCGGGCTACCCGGAGACGCCGGCACCTGCCGGTTCTGGTGCCCGCCTGCGGCCGACCGAGATCCAAGGAGTGGCCGATGGCCGTACTCACTGACCAGGCAGTCCGCCGAACACGGACGCGGACGGCCGGTCTTCCTCTGCTGCTCAACGTCGTCTCGATCGCCCTCGGTATCGCGTTGTGGTGGATCCTGGCGCTCGCCGGGCTCAAACTGCCCACTCCGCCGGAGGTGGTCTCCCAGGCCGGGACCCTGATCGCCAACGGCACCCTGGGCAAGGACATCCTGGCCAGCCTGCTGCGGGTGCTGATCGGCTTCGCGCTCGGCACCGCGGTCGCGATCCCGGTCGGCTTCCTGATGGGCTGGTACGCCGTCCTGCGCGGGCTGGTCGAGCCGTGGATCCAGTTCTTCCGGACGGTGCCGCCGCTGGCGATCATCCCGCTCGCGATCGTACTGATGGGAATCGGCGAGGCGCCGAAGATCTTCGTGATCTTCCTGGCCGCGTTCCTGGCCTGTGTGATCTCGACGTTCCAGGGTGTCGTCAACGTCGACAAGACGCTGATCAACGCGGCCCGGGTGCTCGGATCGAGAGACGCCGGCATCTTCGCGCGCGTCGTCGTCCCGGCATCGACGCCGTTCATCCTGGTCGGGATGCGGGTCGGGCTCGGCTCGGCCTGGGCCACGCTGGTCGCCGCGGAACTGATCGCCGCCCAGCAGGGCCTCGGCTTCCGGATGCAGAACGCGCAGCTGTACTACGACCTGCCGACGATCTTCGTCGGCCTGATCTCGATCGGGATCCTCGGCCTGCTGATGGACCGCGTACTGCTCACGGCCGAACGCAAACTCACCGGATGGCAGGAGCGCCGATGAAGATTTCAGTACAGTCGGTCAGCAAGACGTTTGCCCTCGGCAAGGAAACGTTCACCGCCCTCGACCAGGTCTGCCTCGACATCGCCGCGAACGAGTTCATCACCGTCGTCGGCCCGTCGGGCTGCGGCAAGAGCACCCTGATGAACATCCTCGCCGGACTCGAGGAGCCGACCTCGGGGCAGGCGCTCGTCGACAACGTACCGGTGTCAGGTCCTGGTCCGGAGCGGGGCGTGATCTTCCAGCAGTACGCCCTGTTCCCGTGGTTGACCGTGCGCAAGAACGTGGAGTTCGGCCTCAAGACGGCCGGTGTCCGCAAGCAGGAGCGCCGGGAGCGGGCCGAGCACTTCATTGAGCTGGTCGGGTTGAGCGACTTCGCCGACGCGCTGCCGAAGATGCTGTCCGGTGGGATGCGGCAGCGCTGCGCGATCGCGCGGGCGTACGCGGTGAACCCGTCGATCCTGTTGATGGACGAGCCGTTCGGAGCGCTGGACGCGCTCACCCGGGTCAAGTTGCAGGAGCAACTGCTCGACACCTGGAGCCAGGAACAGCGCACAGTTCTGTTCATCACCCACGACGTCGACGAGGCGGTCTTCCTGGCGAACCGCGTCGTTGTCATGGCCGCCCGGCCGGGGCGGATCTACGACGTGATCGACGTCGACCTGCCGTACCCGCGGTCGGAGGAGTTCCGCCTGAGCGCCGAGTTCGCCGAGCTGCGCAACCGCGTCTGGCACTCCGTCTACCACCAGGACGGCCGCACGGCCGCCGACTCCGCGACAACTCTGCCGTCACCCGCGACGGCTCGATCCTAAGGACTCTCTGATGACCCTGACACGCAGACTGACGGCGCTGGCCGCCGGAGCTGTTGCGCTCGCACTCGCCCTGGCCGGTTGCGGCGGTTCCGACGACAAGGCCGCCGACGGCGGTCCCCTGCAGGAGGTGAACTTCGGGTACATCGCCGACTACAACGGCACCAGCCTGCTGGCGATCGCGAAGGACCAGAAGCTCTGGCAGAAGCACGGCCTGAAGGCGAACACCAAGGTCTTCACCAACGGTCCGCTGCAGATCCAGGCGCTCGGGACCGGCGACCTCGACTTCGGCTACATCGGCCCAGGTGCGTTCTGGCTGCCGGCGTCCGGACAGGCGAAGGTGGTCGCGATCAACACGCTCGGCAACGCGGACCGGGTGATCGCGCGGTCCGGCACCACGTCGATCGACCAGCTCCGCGGCAAGACCGTCGGCGTACCGGAAGGAACGTCCGGCGACATGATCCTGACCCTCGCGCTGCAGAAGGCCGGGATGACGAAGAAGGATCTCAAGGTGGTCAACATGGACGCGTCGACGATCGTGTCCGCGTTCGCCTCCAAGAAGATCGACGCCGCCGGCTTCTGGTACCCCGCGATCGGCACCATCAAGAAGCAGGTCCCGGACCTGACCGAGCTCGCGAAGAACTCCGACTTCGAGTCCCAGGTGTCGTTCCCGACCGCGTTCGTGGCCGGCAACGCCGTCGTGTCCGGTCAGCAGGACAAGACCGAGAAGACGATCGCCGT
>DASSDE010001238.1:0-6347 GCA_035697365.1 Kribbella sp.
TGATACGGCGATCGAGCTGCGGTCGTCGGTGGAGTCGGCGTACGACCAGAGCGTCAAGGATATTGCGAAGGCCTGCCAGGACGGGACGCTGTTGCGGGGCGAGGTACTGGCCCGGTGGCAGGAGTTCGTCGGGACGGGCGAGCTGCTGAAGGGCCTGCAGTCCGGCAGCGGGCGGCTGCGTGATCGGCTGAAGAACTCGCTCGGGAACAAGCCGGCCGAGACGCGCGACGTGAGCGACGCGATCCGGTCGGGTCTGGAGTCGCTGCTGAGCGAGCACGCTGCCGCTGCCGCCGAACGCGCGGAGAAGGCGTGGCAGTCGAGTGCGCCCGGTCGCCAGCTCCTCGCGGCGGCCGACGCAGAGGCGTCCGGAGCAGCCAAGTCCGGTGCAGGCGCTGCGGCTAACGGCGTCAAGGGCGCCGGTGCCACGAGCACGGCGGTCGCAGGTAACGGTGCGAAGAACAGCGCTGCCGGCAATGGCGCCGCAGGTAGCGGCAGCAAGAGCAACGGAGCCAAGACAAACGGGGCCAAGGTCAACGGTGCTGCGGGCAACGGGGCCAAGGGCAACGGTGGCGCGAGCAGCGGGGCTGTGGGTAACGGTGCCAAGGGCAATGACATCGTGCCGGTGCTCGGGGCGATGTCGGAGGAGTTCCCGGCGGCGGCGAGTCGGGTGGTGCGCGAGTGGCAGGCGTTCGTGCTCGACCTCATCCGTACCGAGGGTGCGGAGAAGAAGTCGACGGCGAAGATCCTGGAGTACGGCGTCAACGGGCTCGGCCTTTCCTTGATGGTGGTGCTGTTCGCCAGCGAGGCCGGGATCCCGAAGGGCGCCGAGGCCAGTGCAGGCGCGGGCAGTGCCGTCGTCGGGCAGCGATTGCTGGAGGCGGTTTTCGGGGACAAGGCAGTTCAGGGCATGGTCGCGAAGGCGCGCGAGGATCTTGACGGTAAGGTTCATGCCCTGATGGATGCCGAATTCGCCCGCTATCTGGCTGTCCTTGACCAGCATCCGGTCGACGCCGAGACGGCCAGGCAACTGACCGAGGCCGCGCGCGCGGTGGAGGACTGCACGTGACGGAAACAGTGGATACGGTCGAGACCCCCGCCCGGGCGGAGACCGATGTCCTGAAGAAGATCGATGCGCTCGAGGCGGCAGCGAAGGCCGGTGACGGCCGGCTGGACCCGGTGGTGCTCACCGAGGCCGCGCAGATCGTCGACCGCGCCGGGCAGCGGCTGCGGATGTCCGGCGACCTCACCGTGGTTGCGCTCGCGGGCGCGACCGGTTCGGGGAAGTCGTCGCTGTTCAATGCGCTGACCGGGCTCGACCTGGCTGCGATCGGCACCCGCAGGCCGACCAGCTCGATGCCGCTGGCCTGTGTCTGGGGTGACGAACCGGCCGGTGAGGTGCTGACCTGGCTGGGCATCCCGCGCCGGCACCAGGTGCAGCACCGCAGCTCCCTCGAGGACGCACACTCCGAGGACCTGGACGGTCTGGTCCTGCTGGACCTGCCCGACCACGACTCGACCGAGGTCGAGCACCGGCTGATCGTCGACCGGCTGGTCGAGCTGGTCGACATGCTGGTCTGGGTGGTCGATCCGCAGAAGTACGCCGATGCGGCGCTGCACAACCGGTACATCAAGCCGTACGCCTCGCATTCCGGGGTGATGGTCTTCGCGCTGAACCACATCGACAAGCTGACGCCGGAGCAGCGGAAGAGCTGCCTGGAGGATCTCGACCGGCTGCTCAAGGCGGACGGTCTGAAGTCGCCTTCGGTGGTGGCGACGTCGGCGGTCAGCGGTGACGGTCTCGAAGAGGTTCGTTCGCTGCTGGTGAAGCGGGTCAGCAACAAGCGTTCGGCACGGGAGCGGCTCGCCGCCGACGTCGACCGGGTCTCCGAGCGGATGGCGAGCCAGTGCGGCACCGCCAAGACTCCGGAGATCGCCGACGCCGACGTCACCGAGCTCGTCGACGCGCTGTCGGACGCCAGTGGGCTCACTGTCGTGTCGGACGCGGTCCGGCGGTCGCACCTGCAGCGGGCCCGGGCCGCGACCGGGTGGCCGTTGACCAAGTGGGTCGGACGGTTCCGTCCGGATCCGTTGCGGCGGTTGCACGGCGACCAGGTGTCGCGGGAGCAGGGCAAGGCGCTGCGCAAGTCGGCTTCGAGCGAGGTCGCGATCGCGCGCTCTTCGTTGCCTGCGGCAACGCCGGTGCAGCGGGCCCGGATGGATGCCGCGGTGCGCACCATCACCACCAAGGCCGCGGAAGGATTGTCGCGGCCGTGGGCGGACTCGGTACGAACCGCGATCCGGCGGCGTGAGGAGTCGCTCGGCGACGAGCTCGACCAGGCCGTCGCGCGGACCGACCTCGGCGTCTCCGGGAACCCGGGCTGGTGGAGCGTCGCACGGGTCGTGCAGTGGTTGCTGTTCCTGGTGACGCTCGGTGGCGCGGCGTGGCTGATCGCCTTGCTGGTAACGCGAATCGCGAAGCTCGACGATCCGCCGCTGCCGGAGTGGAACGGCATCCCCTACGCGTGGATCATGCTGGTCGGTGGTGCCGTCCTCGGGGTGGCGCTGTCCTTCGTCTGCCGGGTCTTCGCCACCAACGGGGCGGTGCGACGGTCGCGGCAGGTGGCGAAGGCGCTCCGGGAGGAGCTGGAGAAGGTTGCCGACAGCCACGTTGTTGCGCCGGCGCGCGACGAGTTGGCGGCGTACACCAAGTGCCGCGACAGCCTCGCGATCGCCCGCGAGCAGTCCGACCGCCAGTAGCTCGACCGCCAGTGGCTCGACGGCTTGCGGCCCGCGCGCCTGGAGCCCGCGGGCCGCGAGGGTCAGAGCTCCGCGTCGGGCGCGTACTGCGACAGGGAGAGCTTGGCGGCGTTGAGCAGATCCTCCTCGGTGGTGGTGCCGGAGGCACGGATCGCTTCGATCCAGGCGCGGACGGACTGCTCGTTGTAGGCGACGACCTCGGGGGAGTTGGCCATCTCGACCGGGTCCGCGTCCGCCGGTAGCTGGCCGGTGACGTAGAGCGCGAGGCCGAGCAGGGCGCCGTCCCAGCCGGGGCCGACCCAGAGCGCCCCGGAGCCGCCGGGCGCTGTCGGGACCTCCGGAGACTCGCCCATCGAGTGCTCGAGCTCGAGGTCGGTCGCGGAGCCCGCTCCGGCGGACAACCGCACCTCGAGCAGGCTGTTCTCCCCGCCGAAGGTCACCTTGAACCGCTTCGGCGGATCGCACTCCAGGATCTCGCCGCCGGCGTTGCCCTCCAACTGGAACGAGCCGCCGACCTTCAGTTCGCCGCTGACCGGCATCAGCCAGCGTCGCATCCGCTCCGGGTCCGTGAGGGCGTCCCACACCTCCGCCGGCTCCGCCTGGTACGAGCGGCGCATCAGCACCGTCACGGTTTCGCCGCTCCGGCTGACGTCGCGCTGGACCGCGTTGATGTGCTCGAGGATGTCGATCACGGGTCGTTCCCTCTCCTGCTCGGGTGCTGGGCTGGACCTCAGAATGCCGGTCGGAGCTTATATAAGTCAAGGCTGAGATAGTCATGCCGCCTTCTCGGCGGAGAGGGGGAGCGGTGCAGCCGAGTACTCATCGGGCGGGAACGGGGTCGTGGTGGCGTCGGCCGGCTCCTCCGCGACCTCCGCGCGGACGAACGGATTCGGGTCGGCGCGCGGCGTGTTCTTCGCGAACGTCGTCGTACCGCGGTTGAGGTCGTGACCGAGCGAGAAGGCCTCCAGGACGACGCGGCTGTGCTGTTCGCCGCTGTCGTCGGTCCACTCGTGGGTCCGTAGCCGGCCGGTGACGATGACGGGCTGGCCGACCTTGAAGGACTCGAAGGCGTTGCGGGCCAGGCCGCGCCAGCACTGCACCGTGTACCACGTGGTCGGCTTGTCGACGTACCCGTTGAGGGCTTTCTCGTACTGACGGGGAGTCGAGCCGAGGCGGAAGGTGATTTGCGGGGTCTGGCGAGTCTCCTTGAAGTCCGGTTCGCTGCCGATCCAGCCGAGGACTGTGAGATAGGTGTCACCGAAGCTCATGACGAGGCCTTCCGTTGAGTGCGATCGCCGGCGGACCGGCGTGCTGTCACCGGAGAAGATGCACCGGCGGACGGCCGATCTGTCCGACGAATCTGCCGGCTGTGGACAACCGATACGGGCTGGTTGGGAAACGGGCCACCCGAGCACATAGGCTCTAGGGCATGGCGGAATTCATCTACACGCTTCGCAACGTCCGGAAGGCGTACGGCGACAAGGTCGTTCTCGACAACGTCACGCTGAACTTTCTGCTCGGTGCGAAGATCGGCGTCGTCGGCCCGAACGGCACCGGCAAGTCGTCGCTGTTCAAGATCATGGCGGGGCTCGAGCACGCGAACAACGGCGAGGCCCGGCTGGCCGACGACGCGACGGTCGGGATCCTGCTGCAGGAACCGCCGCTGACCGAGGGCAAGACCGTCCTGGAGAACGTCCAGGAAGGCGTCGGCGACACCAAGCAGAAGCTCGACCGGTTCAACGAGATCTCCGCGGAGCTCGCCGATCCGGACGCCGACTACGACACGCTGCTCGCCGAGATGGGTGATCTGCAGACCGAGCTCGACCACCGCAACGCGTGGGACGTCGACGCCCAGCTCGAGCAGGCGATGGACGCGCTGCGCTGTCCGCCGCCGGACGCGATCGTCGACAAACTCTCCGGTGGTGAGCGCCGCCGGGTCGCGCTGTGCAAGCTCCTGCTGCAGCAGCCGGACCTGCTGCTCCTCGACGAGCCCACCAACCACCTCGACGCCGAGTCGGTGCTCTGGCTCGAGCAGCACCTGCAGAAGTACCCGGGCGCCGTCATGGCGATCACCCACGACCGGTACTTCCTGGACAACGTCGCCGAGTGGATCCTCGAGCTCGACCGCGGCCGGACGTACGGCTACGAGGGCAACTACTCGAAGTACCTGGAGACCAAGCAGCAGCGGCTGGTGGTCGAGGGGCAGAAGGACGCGAAGCGGCAGAAGATCCTGGAGCGCGAGCTCGAATGGGTCCGGTCGAACGCGAAGGCCCGGCAGACCAAGAGCAAGTCCCGGCTGGCCCGCTACGAAGAGCTCGCGGCCGAGGCCGAGCGGTCCCGGAAGCTGGACATCGACGAGATCAACATCCCGGCCGGTCCGCGACTCGGCAGCACCGTGCTCGAGGTCTCCAAGCTGGTCAAGGGCTTCGGCGACCGCAAGCTGATCGACGGCCTCAGCTTCAGCCTGCCGCGGGCCGGCATCGTCGGCATCGTCGGCCCGAACGGCGTCGGCAAGTCGACGCTGTTCCGGATGATCGTCGGCGAGGAGCAGCCGGATGCCGGTACGCTGAAGCTCGGCGAGACGGTGAAGATCTCGTACGTCGACCAGTCGCGCGGCGGCCTGGACCCGAAGAAGACGGTCTGGCAGCAGGTCTCCGACGAGCTCGACTACATCAAGGTCGCGAACTTCGAGATGCCGAGCCGGGCGTACGTCGCCTCGTTCGGGTTCAAGGGTCCGGACCAGCAGAAGGCGACCGGCGTCCTGTCCGGCGGTGAGCGGAACCGGCTGAACCTGGCGCTGACGCTGAAGATGGGCGGCAACCTGCTGCTCCTCGACGAGCCGACCAACGACCTGGATGTCGAGACCCTGCAGTCCCTCGAGGACGCGCTGCTGGAGTTCCCGGGCTGTGCGGTGGTCGTGTCCCACGACCGCTGGTTCCTGGACCGCGTGGCGACCCACATCCTCGCCTGGGAGGGCACGGACGAGGACGAGGCGCAGTGGTTCTGGTTCGAGGGCAACTTCGCGTCGTACGAGGCGAACAAGATCGAGCGCCTCGGCCCGGAGGCGGCCCGCCCGCACCGCGTCACACACCGCAAGCTCACCCGCGACTGAGCCCCGAAGACCCCGCCCGGAGAGGCGGGGTCTTTTTACGCCAGAACACTTAGCCCTTGCACTAAGTATCAGACCATGACAATACTTAGCCTCATGGCAAAGCATGAGGTTGACGGCGTGTTCGTCGCGCTCGCGGATCCGACCCGGCGCAGCGTGATCCGCCGGCTCGGGCGTGGGCCGACGAGCGTGGGGGAACTCGCGGCCGAGTTCCCGATCACCTTGCCGTCGTTCATGAAGCACGTCCGGACCCTGGAGTCGAACGGGCTGATCCGCACGGTCAAGACCGGCCGGGTGCGGACCTGCGTGCTGAACCGCGAACGCCTCGCGGTCGTGGACGACTGGCTGGCCGAGCAACGGCGGATCTGGGAGGAGCGCACCGACCGGTTGGAGCGCTTCGTGACGCAGGAGGAGCAGTCGTGAGTCGTGGAGAGTTCGATCCGGAGCTTGATCTGGTCGTGGAGCGCGTCATCAGGGCCCC
>DASSDE010001239.1:0-3310 GCA_035697365.1 Kribbella sp.
AACGCGGAGGCGTTCGCGATCGCGTAGTACAGCAGGACACCGAACGACGAGAAGCCGATCACCGCCCGGAGATCGGTGGTGAGCACGAGGATCCCGACCACCACGGCGAGCGCGAGCTCGGCGTGGTGCGGGACCTGGTAGCGCGGATGAACGGCGGCCAGCCAGCCCGGCAGGTCGCGATTGCGCGCCATCGCAAGCGTGGTGCGACCGATGCCGGCGATCAGGGCGAGCAGGGCGCCGAGACTCGCCAGGGCGGCGCCGATCCGGACCACCGGTGTCGCCCAGGCCGCACCGGCCCCGTCGACCGCGGCCGCGAGGGGCGCTGCGGTCGACGCGGGGTCGCCGGTCCGGAGCAGCGCGAACGCCACCGCGAGATAAATGCCGATGGCAATCACCAGCGCGATGCCGATCGCCCGCGGGATGGTCCGGGCGGGGTCCCGGACCTCCTCCCCCATGGTCGCGATCCGCGCATAGCCGGCGAACGCGAAGAACAGCAGGCCGGCCGACTGCAGCACACCGTACGGAGACGTACTCGCCGAGGAATGGTGATCCGGCGCGGCGGAGTACAGCAGGACGAGGACGAGGGCCAGTACGACGAGGGTGCAGGTGACGAGAATCCTGGTCAGGCGAGCCGTCCGCGTGACACCGCGGTAGTTGACCGCCGCGAGCGCGATCACGGCGGCGAGCGCGAGGAGACGCTGCAGCCAGTGATTCGGTACGACGTACGTCGCGAACGTCAGCGCCATCGCGGCGCAGGACGCGGTCTTGCCGATCACGAAGCACCATCCCGCGGCGAAACCCCACCACTCACCCAGGCGCTCGCGCCCGTACACGTACGTACCGCCCGAGACCGGATAGACGGCCGCGAGCTGCGCCGACGACGAAGCGTTGCAGTAGGCAACCACCGCGGCGATCAGCAGCCCGATCAGCAGACCGGACCCGGCGGCCCGAGCGGCCGGGGACCAGACGGCGAAGACCCCGGCCCCGACCATCGAGCCCAGCCCGATCACCACGGCATCCCCGACTCCGAGGCGCCGCGCCAGCGCGGGCTGCTGCTGCTGGTTCATGTCAGTTGCTCGCCGCCATCGCGGCTGCGATCTTCGACTCGGCATCGGCAACGACCTCCTGAGGGGCTTCGGGCATCAGCTCCGCCCACAGCGGCAGCATCTCCTTGCGCGCCTCCAGCATGCCGAGTGGGCGCGGGTAGAACCACACGTGAAAGTGCGCGGACCCGTCACCCCAGCGGTACACGTGCACCCGCGCGATGTCGCCGAGCCCGAGGATGGCCCGCTCGATCCGCGCGACCACCGGGCCGTAGCTCTGCGCGACCTCGTCCGGCAGGTCGGCGAACGAGTCGTGGTGGCCGCGGCTCGCCAGCCAGACCAGGCCGGGGATGGTGACGCCGGTCGCGCGGCACAGTGCCCAGTTGTCGTCGGTCCACAGCGGCGGCTGATGCTCGGAGTGCTCGAAGTCGGCCAGCCAGTCGCACAGGCCGCAGTGCGGTCCGCCGGGCTCACCGACACGAAGGGGTTCAGGGATGACGCGCGGCTGCGGCGCGAGGCGGACGAGCGGTTCGGCGTACGGAAGAGTCATGACGAGCTCCTGCGCTCTGCGGTGATGATGCCGCCAGTGAAACATGACCGTTGCGAGAAATGCAACAGATATGTTTCACGCTTCGACGACGCCGCGGAGCACCAGATCGAGGGTGAGCTGCCGGGCGCGGGACCGTGACCAGTGGTGGCGGCCGCGCATGTGCACGTAGGTGAGGGCCGCGGAGACCATCAGGACCTCGGCCACATCGCTGATCCGGCCGTGCGGGTGCAGCGTTCCGTCGTCGGCACCTTCGCGGAGGAACCGTTCGAACGGGTCGAGGAACGACACCGGCCCGCTGCGCGCCTGCTCCTGATGGAAGACCAGGTCGGACGAGAGCATCAACGGAAGGTGCCGGTCGATCACGTCGAACAGCGCGCCGAGCGCGCGGATCAGGCCCTCACGTCCGGTCCCCGAGGCGGCCAGTACCGGCCACATCGTGTCCCGGTAGTCGTCGGCCAGCGCATCCAGCAACGAGTCCAGCAACGCCTCGACAGTGAGGCCCTGGCGCCACAGGGTCACCCGTGATCGTCCGACCTGCGCCGCCACCCGCTCCAGCGTCACGCCGGTCCAGCCGTGTTCGCGCAGGACGGCGATGGTCGCCGTACGCAGCGTCTCGTCCACCGCGACCCCTTACTCTTGTGCAACACGACCGTTGCACTGCACGATGACTGTACCAACGTTCGAGGAGGCAGGCGTGGACACCAGGACCGAACTCCGGGTGCAGTTCACCGATCAGGAGCGCGCCGGGCTGAGCGCGTTCGCGGCCGGTCTGCGCGGCGTGGCCGAGGTCGAACTCAGCGAGGAGGACGCCCTGGTCGCGGCGCTGGAGTTCGCGCTCACCCGGCTCATCGACGACTTCGAGGTTCCGGACCCGGAGGCCCGCGCACAGGTCCAGGTCGCGCGCGACAACCTCCGCGCGCACTGGATCCGCGGTGGCGCCTCGCTCGGGTAGGTCAGACGGCCTTCAGTACCGACAGGAGGCGGGCCACCTCGGTGGCGACCGCGTCGCGGGCCGGGCCGAGGTACTTGCGGGTGTCGACGAGCTTCGGGTTGCCGGCGAGGACCTCGCGGACCTTGTCGGTGAAGACGTTGTTGAGGTGCGTGGCGATGTTCACCTTGGTCATGCCGGCCTCGACCGCACGGGTGAGGTCAGGGTCCGCGACCCCCGACGAGCCGTGCAGGACGAGCGGTACGGCAACGGCCGCGTGCAGGCTGGTGATGAGGTCGAAGTCGAGCGTCGCCGTCCGCTCGGTCATCGCGTGCGAGGAGCCGACCGCGACGGCCAGGGCGTCGACGCCGGTCGCCTCGGCGAATGCGACCGCCTCGTCCGGACGGGTCCGGGCGCCGGGCGCGTGCACACCGTCCTTGCCGCCGACCTCACCGATCTCCGCCTCGACGAAGACGCCGTGCTGATGACAGAAAGCGGTCACCTCGGTCGTCGCCGCCACGTTGTCGGCGTACTCGAGCTTCGACGCGTCGTACATCACCGACGTGAACCCGAGCGTCACCGCCTCGGTCACCAGGTCGCGATCCATCGCATGGTCGAGGTGGACGACGACCGGCACCGTCGCGGCCGCCGCGGCAGCCGTGCTGACGCCCGTTGCCGGCGACATCGATCTGGCCGCGTACCGCCGCTGGCAACCCCAAGTGACTGTGAACTAGGAGGACGCATGCCGTTGGTTTCCGGAGCCGAGGTGGTGCTGAGCGCCGCGAAGGC
>DASSDE010001240.1:0-2222 GCA_035697365.1 Kribbella sp.
CGGGACTCCTGCAGGCCCGGGCCGAGGATGGTGTCCGGCGCGCAACCGAGCCGCACGCCGGCGTCCTTGGCCGTGGCCAGCAGCTTGAGGCCGCTGTCCTGATCGAGGGAGAACGGCTTCTCGCTCCACACATGCTTGCCCGCGGCAACCGCAGCGAGCGCGACCTCGACGTGCGCGACCGGGATGGTCAGGTTGACCACGATCTCGACGTCCGGGTTGTTCAGCACCACCTCGGGGCCCCCGTGGGCCTCGATGCCGTACTCCTTGGCCTTCGCCTCGGCCGCCTCCGGGCGCAGGTCGCCGATCGCGACCACCTTCAGGTCCGGGAAGCTCTGCATGCTCTTGATGTAGGCGTCGGAGATCACTCCGGCGCCGACGACACCTACGCCGACCGCGCTCATGCAGGCGCACCCTCTCCGGTGAGGAAGGCGTACGAGCCCTCGACCGCGTCGAGGATCTCGCCGGTGAAGTCGTCGAGCTCGACGACCCGCAGGGCCTGCGGCGCTGCGGCCAGGATGTCCCGGACCGCGATGACGCCGTCGCCGACCGCGACCTGGGCCTTGTTGTTCAGGGTGCCGTCGCCGTCCTTGACGTGGATCGCGGTGACCCGGTCGCCGAACTTCTTCAGCAGCGCCGGTACGTCGGCGCCGCCGACCGCGGCCCAGTACGTGTCGACCTCGAGGATCACGTTGTCGGCCAGGTTGTCGGCGAGGATCTCCAGGCCGTGCGCGCCGCCGATCTTCGACTCGAGCTCGAACTGGTGGTTGTGGTAGCCGACCGTGATGCCGTGGTCGGCGGCCTCGGTGGCGGCCTTGTTCAGGCCGTCCGCGATCGCCTTGATGTCGTCGGCGGACTGCCAGCGCGCCGGGTCGGTGTGCGGGTCGATCACCGTCGTGATGCCGAGCCGCTTCGCCGCGGCGTAGATCGGGGCGGCCTCGTCGCGCAGCAGGCCCGCGTGCGTGGTGGGGGCCGCGAGTCCGTGCTTGGGCAGCGCATCGGCCAGACGGTCCGCGTAGGCGGTCACACCGAAGGGCTCGACCTTCGTGTAGCCGATCTCCGCGATCCGCGCCAGGGTGCCGTCGAAGTCCTCTTCGAGCTTGCCCCGGACCGTGTAGAGCTGGAGGGACAGGTGGTCCTTTGCGACCATGGTTTCTCCTAGTCGGCGGCGCCTCGCCCGCTGCCCTGGGGTCGGCGCCGACTGGTAAGCCGAACCGGTTAAGTAACGACGGCAACCGTATCCCACCGGCCCCCGTCGACACCACCCTCCGCCCAACGACTGGGCGGTCACCTGAGAGTTTCCCCAGAATGTGGGGTTGGGTCAAAGCGTCACCTTATGTGTGCAGCTGATGACAGAGGGTTGAACTGGGAGGACACTGGAATCACCGGGCCGGTGGTCCGGGCACCCGGTGAGGAGGGTGTCGTGTCCCGTGTGACGATCAAGGAGATCGCCCGGCGCTGCGGGGTCTCGCAGGGCGCGGTCTCGTACGCGCTGAACAATCGTCCCGGTGTCTCGGCGGCCACCCGGGCGCGGGTGCTCCGGGTTGCCGCGGAGCTCGAGTGGGTGCCGAACCGGGCTGCGCGCCAATTGTCCGCGGCGCGCAGCGAGACGTTCTGACTGGTGCTCGCCCGGTCGCCGCAGACGCTGATCGAGGAGCCGTACTTCATGGGCTTTGTCGGCGGTGTCGAGTCGGTCCTCTCGGAACACTCCTACGCGCTGGCCCTGCAGGTTGTCGCGGACCTCGACGAGGAGCTGGCGACGTACCGGAAATGGTCTGCCGAGCGCCGCGTCGACGGCGTGCTGGTAGTTGACCTGCGGGTCGCCGATCCGCGGATCCCGCTGTTGCGCAGGCTCGGTCTGCCGGCGGTACTGGTCGGAGATCCGGCGCTCGCCGAGGGCATGCCGTGTGTGTGGACGGACAGTACGGCGGCGATGGATGCGGCACTCGAACATGTCGCGACGCTCGGGCACCGGGTGGTCGCGCGGATCGCCGGGCCGCCCGAGTTCGGTGACGTCTGGATCCGCGACCACGCCTTCGACGCCGCCGTACGCCGACTCGCCCTCACCGCGACCACCCACCACACCGACTACTCCGCCGCCCAAGGCGCCGCCGCAACCCAGGCGGCGCTGGCGGATCGCCCGACGGCGATCGTCTACGACAACGACCTGATGGCGGTCGCAGGGCTGGCGGTCATCCAGGCGCTCGACCTCCGCATCCCCGACG
>DASSDE010001241.1:0-9785 GCA_035697365.1 Kribbella sp.
GATCTGGTGTCGCGCGGACGCCGGTCCGCACGGCTTCCTCTCGATCGCCGCCCACGCCCACTCCGACGCGCTCTCCCTCGAGGTCCGCGTGGACGGCGTCGACATCCTCGCCGACCCAGGCACGTACTGCTACCACGGTGAGGAGCAGTGGCGGAACTACTTCCGCTCCACGATCGCCCACAACACCGTCGAGGTGGCCGGCGCCGAGCAGTCCCTCTGGGGCGGACCGTTCCTGTGGTTGCGTGGGGCAACAGGTACCGTACGTCGGCACACCGCCGGCACGTGGGAGGCCGAGCACGACGGGTACGCCCCCGTGACACACCGGCGCGCCGCCGTACTGGAGAACGGCGTCCTGCGGGTCGAGGACGGCCTCGACGCAACCGCCGACGTACGAATCGCCTGGCACTTCGGGCCGGACGTCGACATCGACCTGGCCACCGGTCGACTGGAGTGGCCGACCGGATCAGCCGCCGTTGAGTTGCCGACCGGACTGACCTGGACGGCGTACCGCGGCAGCGACAATCCGTCGCTGGGCTGGTACTCACCGCGATTCGGCCACAAGGTCCCGATCACGACCCTGATCGGAACCGGAAAGCTGACGACCGGCCGCCCGGCCGTCAGCACCTTCAGATTCCGGCCCTGACCGCCGTTCAGCTGTATCAGCCTCTGGGCGCCGCCCTCTATTAACAGACAAGAAGTGGCGTTCGACTGGAGGGGACTGTGAGCGCACAGCAGCTCGACGTCAAGAAGTCCTGGCGAGCCATCCGGCGCCAGCGCCTGCTGATCGCAGCGGTCGCGCTGGTGGGGGTGCTCGGAGGCGTGGCCTACGCGTTGTGGCAACCACCGATGCACACCTCAACGGCGATGGTGGTGCTGCCTCCACCGGCGACCGCCGACCCGACGAAGGCGGCCGGGACGCAGAGCATCGAGACCCAGGTCTTCATCGCGGAGAGCGGTCCGGTCCTGCTGAGCGCCGGGCAGAACGTGACGCCGACGCTGCCGACCGAGGTGGTGCGCTCCCGGGTGAAGGTCACGGCGGTCACCGACGACGTGATCCGGATCGACGCCCAGGGAGTCACCGACAGCCAGGCGGTGCAGCTGGCCAACGCGGTCGCCAAGGTCTACCTCGTCTTCGTCACCACCGACCAGAAGCTGCCCGGCGACCTCGGCAAGAAGGTCGGCGCCCGGGTCCTGGAGGAGGCGACGACCGCACGTGGTGGGAACCTGCTCGTCCACTTCGGCATCTACGGCGGACTCGGTGCCCTGCTGGCCGCCCTTGCGGGCGCGATCTACGTCCTGGTCCGGGCCCGCGGTGACCGCCGCCTGCGGCTGCGGGACGAGGTCGCCGATGCCGTCGGCATTCCGGTCCTGGCGTCCGTCTCGTCGTATCGGGCCAGCGACCCGTCCGACTGGGCACACCTGCTCGAGCGCTACTCCCCGACCGCCGTGGACGCGTGGAGCCTCCGCAAGATCCTGCACAACCTCAGTCTGGATCTGCGCGGCGGCGACCCGGTCTCGCTGACGGTCATCTCGTTCGCCGACGACGACAAGGCCCGCCCGCTCGGCCCGCAGCTCGCCGCCTTCGCGAACTCGATCGGCATCACGACCTCGATCCTCGTCGGCGACCGCCTCGAGCAGCGGCCCGGCGAGGCCGCGTTGAGCATCCACCTCGTCGTCGTCGAGCGGGACGCCCCGCATGTAGCCGACACCGCGCGAACCACCAGCACGATCGTCGCCCTGTCGGCAGGCACCGCAACCGCCGAGGAACTCGCCCGGCTCGCGGTGGCCGCCGCCGCGGACGACCGAACGATCGACGGCCTGGTGGTCACCGATCCGGATCCGTTCGACCGCACCGTCGGCCGCACGGCCCAGTCGCAGCGTCGTTCCGGCGCGCGCCTGCCCACGCTACTCACCGGCACTGCGAGGCGGCCTCGATGAGCAATCAACCGGACACCGAACCGACCACCTCGACGGCCACCTGGATCGACCCGGACGAAGACCTGTACGGCGACGAACTGTCCGCCGCGTACCCGCCGGACTCCCTGGTCACCCTGCGGTTCCTGCGCGATGCGGTCCGCCGGCACCTGCGGATCTGGCTGGTGCTCGCGATCGTCGGGATGGTCGGCGGCCTGGTGTCGATCGTCGCCCTGCCGGCAGCACACGCGTCGACGGCCCGCCTGCTGATCACCACCCGCGAGGGTGAGGACCCGACCAAGGCGATGGCCACCGAGATCAATCTGGCGACCACCCGGACCGTCGCGGAGCGAACCATTGCCCTGCTCAAGCTGCCTGAGACGCCGGACACGCTGTTGAAGGAGTACACCGCCACCACACTGACCGACCGCGTCATGGAGATCCGGGCGACCGGGAAGACCAGCGCGGCGGCCACCAGACTCGCCACGGCGATCGCACAGACCTACCTGGTCTTCCGCGGCGAGCAGATCGTTCTGCAGGGCGCTCCGCTGCGCAAGGACCTGTCCGACGCGCAGAACGAGGCGACCCTCGCCCGCCAGGCGCTGGTGGCTACCGGCGACAACCCGAACGACATCAAGAAGCCGGCGGCCGCGGCGGCGATCAGGTACAACGCGGCGCAGGACAAGGTCGCCTTCATCACCCAGCAGGTCCTGGACCAGAACGTCGTGGCCTCGAAGATGAACAGCAGCCGGATGCTCGACACCGCGTCGCCGGTGATCGTGTCGGCCAAGAAGGACCTGGTGATCAAGGCCGGTACCGGACTGATCGGCGGACTGTTCCTCGGCCTCGGCTTCGTGATCGTCCGCGCGCTGATCTCCGACCGGTTGTGGAAGCGCCGGGACATCGCCCAGACGCTCGGTGCACGAGTCCGCCTGAGCACCGGCAAGCCACCGCCCTGGCAGTGGTTGCCGTACCCGCGACGGCTGCGCGCGCAGCGGCAGCACCACCCGGAGATCGAGCTGCTGGTACGGCACCTCGACCAGCGGATCATCTGGGCCCGGCGCCCCAGCCCGGCGCTGACCGTCGTGGCCGTCGACGACGTGCGGACCTGCTCGACTGCCGTCGCCTCGCTGGCGTACGCGCTGGCCGAGAGTGGCAAGAAGGTCCTCGTCGCCGACCTCACCGGCACCGGCCGCCTAGCCGGTCTGCTCGGGGTGACGACGGTAGGGACTCACGATTCGCAGTTCAGCGATCCCGGACGCCGGCTGACAGTGCACTTGCCGGACCCGAGCTCCGGGCCGGCCGAGGGCTGCTACCTGCACCTCGGCGAGAACAACCGCTCCAGCGGTACTGGCGACATCGCGCTGGACGCAGCGTGGGACGTCGCGGACGTCGTCTTGTCCTTGGTCACGCTTGACCCGGCTCTCGGCGCGGATCACCTCGGCACCTGGGCGTCGCGCGCAACCGTCGTCGTGACGGCCGGGCAGTCGTCGGCCGCCAAGATCCGCGCCACCGGCGAAATGGTCCGGCTGGCCGGGCTCGACCTCGACGGCGCGATCGTACTGAACGCGGACCGTACCGACGAGGGGGTCGGCGTCGCCGAACTCGAGTCGCCACTGCGGATCCCGGACGTGGAGATGTTCGCGCGATGAGCATGATCCGGGCCGCGGTGCACAGGCTCGACGAACGGCCCGGTCGCCGCGCCGTGCCGCCGGCGACCCGGCGGCGGCGCCGGGTGCAACTGGTCTGGGGCCTGCTGCTGCTCAATGTACTGACGTTCTTCCCGGAGGCGCCGCACATCGTCCCGATCCCGGGCGCGCTCGGGAAGCTGATCGCACAGGGCTCGCTCGGCGTGGCCGCCGTGCTCGCACTGACGCTGAACCGCCCACTGCGGGTGCGGCCGTCGGTGTACGTGTTCCTGGCCGCCCTACTGGTCACCGAAGCCTTGGCAGCGAGCCTGCGCGCGGAGTTCCTGTTCGGCTCGTTGTACCGGTCCGCGCGGCTGATCGGGTTCGTGGCCGTGCTCTGGCTGCTCAGCCCGTGGTGGACCCGCAAGGACCTACTGCTGATCCGGACACATCTGCTGTTCCTCTGGGGCGTACTCGCATCGGTCGCGCTCGGGCTCCTCGTCTCGCCAGGACTGGCAATGACGGAGAACCGTCTGTACGGCATCCTCTGGCCGATCCCGCCGACGCAGGTCGGTCACTACGCTGCAGTCGCCATCGGTCTGACCTCGGTGCTCTGGATGGTGGGCCTGCTGCGCCGCGAGGTCGCACTGGTCAGCGTGCTCCTGGCTGTCCCCGTACTGCTGCTCACCCACACCCGGACGGCGCTGATCGCGTTGCTGATCGGGCTCGTGATCGCCGGCCTGAGCCTGTTCACCGCGCGCTCTCGGGTACGCAAGGTGTTCGCGTTCGGCATCATCGCGTTCTCGCTCGGCGCGCTCACGCTCGGCTCGTTCGTCACCACCTGGCTGGCCCGCGGTCAGGACACCGCGCAGGTCACCGAGCTGACCGGCCGGACCCGGGTGTGGGACGCGATCCTCGCCCAGCCGCGGACCACGTGGGAGACACTGTTCGGCTTCGGCCTGTCCAACAAGTCGTTCGACGGCCTGCCGATCGACAGCAACTGGCTCGGTGCGTACTACGACGTCGGGCTGCTCGGCGTGACGCTGAACATCGCGATGGTGCTGTTCGTGCTGATCGGGGCGCTGTTCTTCCAGCCGCAGGGACCACGCCGGGCGTTGGCACTGTTCCTGGTCGCCTACTGCATCGTCGCCTCCTTCACCGAAAGCGGCCTGAGCGAAGCATCGCCGTACCTGCTCGAGCTCACGCTCGCCGCCTCCCTGGTGTACTCACCGACTCTGCGCGAAGGGCAGCGATGAAGATCCTGGTGGTCCACAACCGGTACCGGTCGGCCGCTCCCAGTGGCGAGAACCGCGTCGTCGATCAGGAGACCGAAGCCTTGGCCGCCCTCGGCCACGAGGTGTGCCTGTTCGAGCGGAACAGCGACGAGATCGAGGACTGGCCGGCCTGGAAGAAGGCCACGCTCCCCGCCCGGGTGGTCTGGAATCCGGACAGCAAACGCGACCTGACCGCAACGCTGCGGGACTTCCGCCCGGACGTGGTCCACGTACACAACACCTTCCCGGTACTGAGTCCCTCGGTGCTGTACGCGTGCCGCGCCGCCGGAGTGCCCGTCGTGATCACCTTGCACAACTACAAGTTGCTCTGTGCGAGCGGGGACTTCTTCCGTGACGGCGAGCTCTGTCACGACTGCGCGGGCGGCAACCCGCTGCCCGGCATCGTTCACGGCTGCTACCGCGGATCCACGCTCGCCACCACGACGACTGTGCTCAACACCCGGGCGCACCGGCGCAGCTGGCGCAACCTGGTCTCGGCGTACATCTTCGTGTCCGAGTCGCAGCGTCGGCTGCTGGCCGGACTGGGCTTCGACGCGGCCAAGAGTTTCGTCCGCGCCAACTACGTCCCGTACGACGGTCCTGTCGCCGGACCCGACCGGCTGCGACAGGTCACCTACGTGGGCCGGCTGGACGCGGCCAAGGGCGCACCGTTGTTGATGAAGGCATGGGACGCCTACCGTGCGGCCGCCGGGGACGACGCACTCCGGCTGGTGATTGCCGGTGGTGGCCCGATGCTGGACGAGGTGACCGCTTGGGCGGTCGAACGACCGTCGGTCGAGCTCCGCGGTTTGATGAGCAAGCCCGACGTCTTCAAGCTGATCGGCGAATCTCGCGCGGTCATCCTGCCGTCGGAATGGGAGGAGACCTTCGGGCTCGTCGTGGTCGAGGCGATGGCGGTCGGGGTGCCGCCGATCGCCTCCGGGCACGGCTCGTTCCCGGACCTCGTGACCGATGGCCACGACGGGGCGTTGTTCGAACCGGGGCGGCCGGAGGCTCTGGCCGACCTGCTGCTCGACGTCGACACCGCACCGGATCGCTACGTGCAACTGGGGCGCAATGCGCGAGCGACGTACGACCTGAAACACGACCCCGGTCGCAACCTCGAGCAATTGCTCGACATCTACCGGTCCGTCATCGGCTAGCTCGCGAACTCCTCCAGGCCCCGAAGGAAGTGTCATGGAACAACGCGCCCCGTCCCCTCCGGGCAACTCGCGGAGCACCGGGTGGTACCGCGGCCGGCGTGCCCTCGCCGGTGGCGTTGCCGTCGGCCTGGTGGCTGTCGCCGCGGTGACGTACGTGGTCACCGCGGGAGGCAACCCGCCGTCGGAGGCACAGACCCGGCCGGCAACGACACCGACCGCTGCGCCCGTGAAAGCACCAGCCGCTCCCCCGGCCAAGGTGTGCGGCAACGCCAAGGCCCTCGCCGGTCCGGCGACCGCTCCGGCCGGGGCGGTCGTGGTGACGACCTCGCAGAACCTCGAGGACCTCACTGCGAAGAGCAATCCCGGGACGACGTTCTGGCTGACTCCCGGTGTGCACCGGCTCGGCGGCGGTGCGTACACGCAGGTGATCCCCAAGCAGGGCAACAAGTACTACGGGGCGCCCGGGGCGATCCTCGACGGCGCACACAGCAACCGCTACGCGTTCACCGGCTATGCCACCGGCGTACTGATCAAGGGTCTGACCATCCAGCGCTTCGGCAAACCCCGTGGAACCAACGACGAGGGCGTGGTGAACCACAACGCCGCCACCAGTTGGACGATCGAGGCCAACACGATCCGGAACAACTCCGGCGCCGGGCTGATGGTCGGCAGCCGCAACATCGTTCGTGGCAACTGTCTGCAGAGCAACGGGCAGTACGGTTTCAGTGCGTACAACCCGGGCAAGGTCGCCAGTATCACGATCGCGAACAATGAGATCACCGGCAACAACACCGACGACTGGGAGGTCTTGAAACCGGGCTGTGGCTGCACCGGCGGCGGCAAGTTCTGGGCAGTGACCGGCGCGGTGGTGCGCGGCAACTGGATCCACGACAACAACGGGCCCGGGATGTGGGCCGACACCAACAACACCGGGTTCGCGATCGAGGGCAACTACATCTCCGGCAACTCGGCCGAGGGCCTGGTCTACGAGACGAGCTACAACGCGTCGATCCGGGGCAACGCGTTCGTCCGCAACGGACTCGGCAAAGGCCCGCAGAACCAGGGCTTCCCGACGCCGGCCGTCTACATCTCCGAGTCCGGCAGCGACAAGCGGGTCGCCGGCATGTTCAACGGGGCCTTCGAGGTCAGCAACAACGTCTTCACCGACAACTGGGCCGGCGTGATCCTGTGGGAGAACGCCGACCGGTTCGCGGGTTCACCAGCCAACACCAGCTCGGGCTCGGGCACCCTGGTGAACCCGAGCGTGGTCACCGTCGACACGTGTACGGCCGCGACCATCAAGACCGCGCCGTATCTCAGCGACTGCCGTTGGAAGACGCAGAACGTGCGAGTGCACGACAACCTGTTCAGCCTGAACCCGGACCAGCTCGGCGACGCCTGTGCCTCACAGGCCGGCTGCGGCTACAACGGCATCTTCGCGAACTGGGGCACCTTCCCGGACTGGTCGCCCTACAAGGAGCGGACCGTGCAGGACGCGATCACCTTCCACCAGGGGAACAGGTTCTTCTCGAACACCTACAGCGGGCCGTGGAAGTTCATGGTGCACGAGCAGGGGAACGCGGTGAACTGGGCGGCCTGGCAGGGGGCGCCGTACGGGCAGGATCCGGACAGCGTGATCAAGGTGACCGGGGAGCGATGAGGGTGATGGTCGAGCCTCTTCCGGAGCGCGCCGTGGATGCACGGATCGCGTTGCTGCGGTCGGTCGGGTACGCCGCGTTCGAGCGCCACGAGCAGAACCTGGACGTTCTGGACGTCGTCTTCGACAGCCTCGTGGACACGCCGGGTGCCGACGACGGACGGCAGCTGCGGTTCGCGGGGCACGGGGTGACGCTGGATCTGGACGTGCACGGGCGGACCGACCTGACCGTCGACCTGCGGGTGTCCCCGCCCGGTCCGGTGCTGGTCGAGTCGCGTGGTGACGACGCGGGCCTGGGCACCAGGCTCGTCAGTTTCCTGCTCCGCTGGCCCGGCAGCACGCAACGACCGGTCCGGACCGCCTGGATCATGTTGTAACGCAGGCGGTCCGGACCGTTTCGGTGCTGCTTCAGGATGCGAGCAGCATCCTGAGTTTTTGCAGGCAGCGGCCGCGGATCGGGCCGATGCTGCCGATCGGGATGCCGATCGTGGCGGAGATCTCGGCGTACGGGGCCGGCGGGTCGGACATCAGCATGCCGAGCAGTTGCTGCCACCGGTCCGGGAGGCTCTCCAGGGCCCGCCGTACGTCGTCCGCACGTTCGCCGGCGAGCAGTTCGGCGTCCAGCTCGGGCTGGTCGCCGGCCACGTCCTCGAACGCCGTTGCTTCGTAGGTCAGCAGCACGCGCTTGCGGAACGCCAGCACCCGCAGGCACTCCCGGCGCGTGGTGACGACCAGCCAGGCGCCGACCCGTTCGGGATCGACGCGATTGATGTGTTCGAGCAGCCGCAGCCAGACCATCTGTGAGACGTCAGCGGCGTCGCTGTCGCTCAGCCGGAAGCTGCGGGTGACGGCCCAGACGAGCCGCGCATAGTGGTCGACCAGCCGGCTCCATGCCCCCTGGTCCCCGGCCGCGGCCTGGACCACCAGGGTCGCGGCGTCGGAACGAGCAGTCGACCTTTCCATTACTGCAGTCACGAATTCCCCCCTCGGGAATTGCAGTTCCCTGAAAACACACACCGCTCAGTACGCGCCGTCGCTCCCCAGCACGGCGCGCGCGGTCTTCCACAAAATGAGCAGGTCCAGCGCGATCGACCAGTTGTCGGCGTACCGCAGGTCGAGCCGCATCGACTCCTCCCAGGTCAGGTCGCTGCGTCCGCTGACCTGCCACAGGCCGGTCAGGCCCGGCTTCACGAGCATCCGGCGGGCGTCGTCGATCTGGTACTGGGCCACCTCGGCCGGCAACGGCGGACGCGGGCCGACCAGTGACATCTCCCCCCGGAGGACGTTCACCAGCTGCGGCAGCTCGTCGATCGAGAACCGTCGCAGGTACCGGCCGATCCTGGTCACCCGCGGGTCGTCGCGGAGCTTGAACAGGATCCCGTTGCCTTCGTTCAGCGCGTGCAGCTCGGCCTTGCGTTCCTC
Organism: Kribbella sp.; assembly: GCA_035697365.1. GTDB lineage: Bacteria > Actinomycetota > Actinomycetes > Propionibacteriales > Kribbellaceae > Kribbella. The sequence goes on from DASSDE010001241.1 coordinate 9,059, forward strand.
GGCGTCGACCACCATCGTGCGGAACTTCAGCATCCGGAACTGCTCGCCACCGCGGCCGACCCGGGTCTGCCGGAACAGCACCGGACCGCGGCTGCTGAGCTTCACCAGGATCGCCGTGATCAGCAGCAGCGGCGAGAGCGCGAGCACCATCAGACCACCGACCACCCGGTCGAAGATGTTCTTCAGTACGTGCGGCCCGCCGCTCACCGACGGCCGCTCCAGGTGCAGCAGCGACAGTCCGGCGACCGGGCGGATCGAGATCCGCGGGCCCGCCACCTCGACGATCCCCGGCGACACGATCAGCTCGACACCGCGCTGTTCGAGGGCCCAGGACAACTTGCGCAGCGAGTGGCCGGCAAGCTCCGGGTCGGTGGCCACCGCGACCACCTCGACCTCCCACTCGTCGACCGCCTTCAGGATGTCCATCTCGGCGCGGCCCAGCTGCTCCGGTTCGGGTTCCTCGAAGACGTCGCCGCGTGGCAGGCAGCTCGCCACCACCACGTACCCGTCGGTCTTGCGCTCCTCCAGGTGCCGCCGCAGCGTGGTCACCTGATCGTTGCGCCCGACAACGAGCACCCGGCGCATGCAGCGGTTCAGGAACCGCCGCTTCGAGATCTGCCGGTGCAGCAGCCAGCGAGCGAACATCGCCGCGAAGCAGGTCATCGGTACCGCCAGTACGACAAAGCCACGCGCAACCTGGCTCTTGGTCGCGTACGACGTGACGGCA
>DASSDE010001242.1:0-6460 GCA_035697365.1 Kribbella sp.
TCGACGAACGAATCGTTGCTCCCGGCATGCAGTTCGACGCGCGTCCGCGGCGAAGCCGTCGCCGGGACAGCCGTGTGGCCGTGGATCAGGACGACCGCGTCGGGCGCCGCGTGGTCCTTCCAGATCTCGCCGACGACACCCGCACCCATCGAGATACCCATCAGGACGGTGTCGTCCGGCAGATCCCGTACGGCGGCGCGCGCCCGGCCGCAGATCGCGTCCCAGCCGACCTCACGCATCAGACTCAGACCGGAGTCGAGATCCGCTGCGACCCTCCCGCCGTACAGGTCCGGTAGCTGAACCTCGTGCCCGTCGGCCCGGAGCAGCCGGGCAGCCCTGTGTTCGACGGCGCGCAGGCCGAGGGCCGAGTGGAACAGTACGACTTGCTTCGCCACGGCCGGCTCCCTGTTCGGTGGTCTGACACCAGGAACGTCGGAGCCGGGCCGTGGTTCTCGACATCCTCAGCCGAGCGGGACGGGGACCGCGTGGGAGCGCAGGAGGAGGTGCAGCGAGCTGTGGATTGCCAGGCCTCCGAGCGAGCCCAATGCGCGGAATGTGAGCGTGATGTCGACGATCGTCGGCGCGTCGAAGCGCGCCCGGAAGCCGCCCTCCTGGCGCGGTTCGCCGGTCAACTGGTGATCCGGCAGGTCCAGCTCGATGCCCGGGACCGGGTCGCCGTCGATCACCAGTACGCCGGTCACGAAACCGGTGTTGACGATCGGGAACTCGATCGTGTGCCATTCGCCCGCGGCCAGACTCGCCACCCGGCTGCCGGTGCGGGCGACGTTCACCCGAGCCTCCGGGTTGATCGTGACCGAGAGCGCCGCCGTCGTGTCGACCGGATCGCAACAGCCCTGCGCCATCAGTCCACCTCGCATTCGTCCCGCCGGACCAGATACGTCGCCTGCGCGGCGTCGTACGCCTCGCGCGCTGCCGCCTGTTCAGTGTCGCGGATGAACCCGGACTTCGCCTTCCACAGCGCGTCCACCGAATCGTGCAGCCACTGCGCGCTCCGCCGTGACGCCCGGATCGGCTGCCCGGCAATCTCGACGAAGATCGGCTGGGTGTGCACGCTGCGCAGGATCCGCACCGCGACCCACGACGAACGCTCCAGCTGCACGTCGAACTCCACCGCATGCTCGTTGCCGTCGGCAAGCAGCTCCACCGACCCGGCCGGTACGCCGTTCACGAGCACCTCGACCAGTACGTTGCGGGTCTGCCCGATCCGCGAGCGCTCGAGGTGCCAGCCGACCGGCGCGGAGTACACCGGCTGACCGGCCGCAGGCGCCGCCGGTGGATCCTCGGGCAACCACGCCGCGACCGTCGCACTGACCCGCGCCGGTCCCGCAGCGTCGACAGCCTGCTCACGATCCACGGATCCGTTGACCGCGAAGTCGTACACGTGACTCCGGCCGTCCCCGAAGTACGACGCACCGTCCTTCAGTCCGCCCAGCCACGATTCCAGGGCCTGGTCGCCCTGCGGGGGCTCGGGCAGTCGCACGTACGTCCGGCCGACCCCGGGACCGTCGTCGTAGATGCACGGGTAGTCGGTCTCGCCCAGCATCAACGTGCGGTACCCGACGTTCAGCAGGTGGTACCAGATGTTCAGCTCGGCGGCCGGGGTGAACTCGGCGCCGCACTGGAAGTCGGCGGCACCGAGCGGTACGTCGACGATGATCTCGTTCGACCCGATCGACTGGAATCCCGGGATCACGTGGTTCGGCAACTCGTCCGTACCGACGTCGAGACCGAGCCCGCAGTGCGCGTACCCGACGAGCGCGTTCTGATCGTGGCCCCAGCGCATCACCGGCAGGTTCCACGAGGGCCAGTCCTCGATGATCTTCGTCCCCGGATAATCCTGGTCGGTGAGGCCGAGCAGGATGACGTGGCCGGAGTGGCTGGACGGGAAGCCCGACACCTCGAGGTCGTACCGGAGGATGCTCTGGGCGTCGCGGTCGGTGTCCTGCGGGTCCCACGTCATCCCCTGCGCCTGCTGCATCGCGGGGTACTCCAGCTCGGCACGTGGGCTGATCGACGAGCCGCTGAAGAACTGCTTCTGGTGGTAGTAGCACGGCGCCCAGGTGAGCACGCTGCCCATCCAGAGCCCCTCGCCGCGCACGTGCCGGATCATCGTCTCCGGTGTGACGCCCTCGGACGGCACGCTGTAGTGCGAGCAGCCGCCGGCATGGATGTGCGGATCGCCCGAGTAGTAGCCGTGCGCGGCCGGATCCGCCCACCGGTCCAGCTCGATCGCGATCGCCTCGGTGTCCGGCGACAGCTCGACCTCGACGGTGACTTCTCGGTACTCCGGGCCACGCCGCGCAGAAACGACGTACTGGCCGTCCGGGAGCGTGAGCATCTCACCGGTCGCGCGGTAGACGTGATCGTGGAAGAACATGTCCGGCGCCAGCCGCATCGCCTTCGACGGGTACGCGCGCCGCTGCGAGTCGCGGACCGTCAGCGCCGCCACGCTGCTGCTGCCGTCCGGCTCGCGTACGTCGAGCCTGATGTCACGCGCGGGCAAACAGTCGAAGTCGTACTTCGCGCCGTACTGCCTGTTCTCGAAGCTCATCCGCTTGAAGGCCTGCCGGATCGGTGGGCGCGTGGCGGTGGTGAAGGCCTCCTCGACCGCCAAGATGAAGGTCAGCTCGCCTTGACGCGTGCCGCCGTCGCGGCTGTACAGGCTGATGACCTTGTACTCGACGTCCACCCCTGAGATGTCGGTCGGGCCGGCGAGCTTCACTTGCAGCCAACTGGTCGCGATCCGCGGTACGACGGTCAGCGTGTCCGCGAGCGCGATCCGGGCCGCGTGGCTGTGGAAGTCGATCATCCCGAGCACATGGTTCGACGGCGCGGACAGATCGCCGAGCAGGCCGTGCGGGTTCGCGATCCGGACCAGGAAGCTGCGCCACCCGTGCTGCACGAGCCGCGGCGGCGCGGCACCTGGCCGGGCCATGGTCAGACCCTGTACGTCGATCTCGGCCTCGGCCAGCACGTACGGGCGGAGGAGCTCGTCGAGCTTGGCAGCCCGGACGTCGTCGGTCTGGGTGTCGTCGGCCAGCTTCGCCAGCTGGCTGGTCAGGTCATCGGGCAGTGGTTCGCCGATGTCGCGGAGTTTCTCAACGGCTCGAGTCGCAGACGCCAGAACTGGCTGGAACACGGGACCTCCTCGTCGGGGACCAGTGGCCGAGCTTAGTTGCCCGCGGGCGATCCGGCGAAGTAGTTCTCGACCGCCATCGAGCCGTAGACGCGGGCGCTCTTCGTACTGAGGCGGAGGACGGCGCGGCTCAGCGGACCGGGTAAGGCCGAGATGAGCCGGGCGCCGTACGCGAGACCCGTCACGCCGGCGCGGGACGTCGGCACCAGCGTCTTCGCCGCGCTCAGTGCGACTTCACGACTACCGCGGACGTGCTCGGCCATCGCACGCTCGTACGCCGGGTAGGCGCGCTCGTGGTCGCCGTCGGCCCGCGCCAACTCACCGGCGAGGACGTACGCGCCGATGATCGCCAGCGTCGTGCTGCCGCCGACCGCGGGCCCCGGACAGTAGCCCGCGTCGCCGACCAGGGTGACTCGCCCGCTCGACCAGCTGTCCATCTGCAGTTGGGCGATCGAGTCGAAATAGAACGCCGGCGTCCGGTCCAGCTCGCCGAGCCAGCGGTCCACTTCGGGATGCAACCCGGTGAACGCGTCCCGCAGCACCTCTTTCTGGCGCGGTACGTCGCGGTGGTGCACATCGAGCGGCTGCGGACTGCGGAACAGGAACAACGCCCGCGCCTCACCGGAGCGGCGCGTTCCGTACATGCCGGCCGTCCGACCGACTCCCGAGTGGATGACCATCTCCCGGTCGAGGTCGTAGAAGTTCGGCACCGTGACGACGCCGAAGTGCGGCCCGATCAACCGGCTGTACTTGGCCTCCGCGCCGAAGACCAGGCGCCGGACGTTCGAGTGCAGGCCGTCGGCGCCGATGACGAGGTCGAAGTCGCGGGGCGCCGCGTGCTCGAACTGCACCTTGCCGTCGGGTGAGAGCTCCGTGATCGAATCGCCGAACACGTACTCGACGTCGTCGCGGGTGGCGCCGTAGTAGATCTCGCTGAGGTCGTCGCGCATGATCTCGACGTGCCGGCCGGTGCTGCCGAAGACCTTCGCCAGGTCGACCTCGGTCGGCTTCTCGACGCCCTCCCGGCGCAGCGTCATCCGATCGGCGCCGGTGTTCAGCTCCTCGATGCGCGGCAGTACACCCATCCGCTCCGAGATGTCGACGGCCGGCCGGAACAGGTCGACCGAGTGGCCCCCGCTCTTGCGCGCCGACGGCGCCCGCTCGACGACGGTGACGGTGAAGCCCTGCCTGTTCAGCCAGTACGCCAGCACCGGCCCGGCGATACTCGCCCCAGAGATCAGAATCCGCATGTACGCCTCCCTCAGGTTCCCGACGCCCGCAGCGCCGCCAATGGTAGTTTCGCCAGCCGCGCCCTACACGCCGGCCATTCCTTGCTGATCACGGAATACACCGCCGTGTCCCGCAGCATCCGCTCCTCCCCGGGCACCCACGACGGCGACCAGCTCCGCAACCCGCCCTCCAATGTCGCCCCGCCCGCCGTCGATGACGAGCTCGGTGCCGGTGATGAACCGGGATGCGTCGCCGGCGAGGAACAGCGCCGCCTGCGCGACATCGGTCGGGGTGGCGTGCCGGTCGGGGAGGACGGCGTTCACCCGGATCTGCTGGAACGCGTACTCGGCGGCCGTCACGCGGGTCAGGTGGTTGAGCGCCGCCTTCGCCGCCGCGGGGCCGGCTGCCGGTCCGTCGTACCGGATCGAACCGACGGACGAGATGTTCACGATCGATCCGCCGTACCGGGTCATCAGCGGCACGGCCTGCTTCATCGCGAGGAAGGCGCTCGTGACATTGATCGTCATCGCGAGCTCCCACTCGTCCTCGGACGTGGCGACCACGTCTGCGCCCGCCGTCAACTCGAGCGCGTTCACGAGTACGTCGAGACGCCCGTGATCCACCTCGACCTGCTGGAACGCATCGGCAACGTTCTCGTCGACGGGGATGACGTACGCACCCTCGCGGCTGAACGTCGCGGCCAGCTCCTTGCCCCAGTCGGATCCTGCGCCGGTCACCACAGCGATCTTCGTGTCGAGGCGCTTCATGCGACGTCCCCTTCCGAGGCCCACTTCGGTTCCGACCAGCACAACGTCATGCCGCCATCGACGACGAGCTCGACGCCGGTGATGCGGCGGGACTCGGGACCGGCCAGGAACAGCGCGGCGTTCGCGACGTCCCACGCGTCACCCATCCGCCCCATCGGCACCTGGCGCGCCCGCCGGCGCCACATCTCCTCCACGTCCCCGTCCGCGTACGCGCCAACGACCCCGGAGTGCGCCGAGATCATCGGCGTCTTCATCAGACCCGGTACGACGGCATTCACCCGGATCCCGTGCTGCGCGTAGCGCGCCGCGGTCACCTTCGTCAGCTGGTTGAGCGCCGCCTTCGACGCAGCGTACGAGATGTACGGAATGCCGCTGTAGCGCAGCGAGGTCACCGAGGAGATGTTGACGATCGACCCGCCGCCGCTCGGCAGCATCATCGGGATTGCCTGCTGCATGGCGAGGTACGCGCTCTTCACGTTGACCGCGAGCACCCGCTCCCAGTCGGCGCGCGACGTCTCCACCACCCCGCCGAGCGTGCCGATGCCGACATTGTTGTCCAGGACATCGATCCGCCCGAATTCCGTCCGCACCCGATCGAACACCGCGGCGACGTCGGCCCGGCTGGTCACGTCCGCCTGAAACCCGATCGCCCGCCCGCCCTCGGAGCCGATGATGGCAGCGGTCTCGTCGGCCGCGTCCACGTTCACGTCGACACAGACGACCGCGGCCCCGGCCCGCGCGAACGTGACTGCGGTGGCCTTGCCGTTGCCCCACCCCTCGGCGATCGAGCCGGCGCCCATCACCACGGCGACCTTGCCCTCCAGAAGCCCGCTCTCGTTCATCACATTCCTTTCAGATGACTCGGTCGTGCTCGGCCCAGAAGGTTGCCCGGACGTCCTTCTTGAGCACCTTGCCGTTCACGCTGCGCGGCAGCCGTTCGACGAACACGACGTCCTTCGGCGCGCGCACCGGTCCGAGCGCCGTACGGCAGCGCAGCTTCAGCTCGTCCCCGTCGACGGACAGACCCGGCTTGAGCTCGACGACCGCCGTCACCCGTTCACCCCAGTCGTCGTCCGGAGCACCGATCACCGCACAGTCCTCGACCGCCGGATGCGCCCAGATCACCTGCTCGACCTCGGCCGGGTACACATTGAAGCCGCCGGTGATGATCAGGTCCTTCAGCCGCCCGGTCAGGTACAGGTAGCCGTTCTCATCGAGGTGTCCGAGGTCGCCGGTGTGCAACCAGCCGTCCCGGATCACCTCGGCGGTCCGCTGCGGATCCTGGTAGTAGCCCTTCATCACCAGA